>NZ_LZJX01000052.1:0-61677 GCF_001667595.1 Mycobacterium sp. E2989
TGGTCGACGGCTCCAGCGTGCTGATCCAGATGATGTGGGCCATGCGGGGGCTGGGCATGTGGACCGACGTGCGCGGCACCAACATGCTCGACGGCGGCGCCCCCTATTACGACACCTACGAGTGCGCCGACGGGCGTTACGTTGCCGTCGGCGCCATCGAGCCGCAGTTCTACGCGGCCATGCTGGCCGGCCTGGGCTTGGAGGCGGCGAACCTGCCGCCGCAGAACGACGTCACCCGCTGGCCCGAGTTGCGCGGGGCGCTGACGGCGGCCTTCGCCGCGCACGACCGCGACCACTGGGCCAAGGTGTTCGCGGATTCCGACGCCTGCGTGACCCCGGTGCTGGCGTTCGGCGAGGTGCACACCGAGCCGCACATCACCGAGCGCAAGACGTTCTACGACGCCGACGGCGGCCTGCAGCCGCTGCCCGCCCCACGGTTCTCCCGCACCACGCCCGACGTGCCGCGCCCGCCGGCGGCGCCGCTGCCCGACGCCGAGGCCGTGCTGAACGACTGGGTATAGTCGCCAACCAACTGGTTGGCTGGAATCCCGAGAAAGGACTCGCATGGAAATCAAGGACGCCGTCGCCGTCGTCACCGGGGGCGCCTCGGGCCTGGGCCTGGCCACCACCAAGCGGCTGCTGGACGCAGGCGCGCAGGTCGTGGTCATCGACCTGCGGGGCGAGGAGGCGGTCCAAGAGCTCGGCGAGCGCGCCCGGTTCGTCGAGGCCGACGTGACCGACGAGGCCGCCGTCGGCAAGGCGCTGGACACCGCCGAGTCGCTGGGCCCGCTGCGCATCAACGTCAACTGCGCGGGCATCGGCAACGCCATCAAGACGCTGTCCAAGGACGGGCCGTTCCCGCTGAACGGGTTCAAGAAGGTGATCGAGGTCAACCTGATCGGCACGTTCAACGTGCTGCGGCTGGCGGCCGAGCGCATCGCGAAGACCGAACCGATCGGCGAGGAGCGCGGCGTCATCATCAACACCGCCTCGGTCGCCGCGTTCGAGGGCCAGATCGGCCAGGCCGCCTACTCGGCGTCCAAGGGCGGCGTCGTCGGCATGACGCTTCCCATCGCGCGCGACCTGTCGCGGGAGCTGATCCGCGTGGTGACGATCGCGCCCGGCTTGTTCAAGACCCCGCTGCTGGGATCGCTGCCCGAGGAGGCGCAGGCCTCGCTCGGCAAGCAGGTGCCGCACCCGGCCCGGCTGGGTGATCCCGACGAGTACGGCGCGCTCGCCGTGCACATCATCGAAAACCCGATGCTCAACGGCGAAGTGATCCGCCTCGACGGCGCGATCCGCATGGCGCCGCGCTGAGACCCGCAGACACGAAAGCCCCCCGCGACTAGCGGGGGGCTTTCGTAGCAGAGAGAAAACTTATTTACGGAACCATCGACTGACGGCGGGTTCGGCCATCAGCAGGCGTGCGAGCATGCTCATGGTCGTACCTCAGCTCGCCGCTTGCAGTTCGTCGAACTGCTCGGAGGTCTCGCCTTCCACCAGCACGTCGCCGTGGTAGAGGGCTTCGAAGTCAACCTTGATGACGTCGGCACTTGTGTCGTCGATCCACATGACACTGAGCGTATGGGCCACCATTAAGGAATCTTTGAGTCACGATTCGGAAAATGGTGGCAATTTACCGGCGGGTAGGTTGTACACCGTCGAGCGCGGCATTTAGCCCCTTGACCTGCTTAGTTGCCGCACAATTTTCTGGCCGGACTCTTAGCGTCGCAGCGGTTTAGAACGTCGCGATTGAACCCCGCGGCCGCCGCCTTCCGTGTTTAAGAACGACGCTGTTTGACTCGTGAAAACTAGCGTTTGTTACGTTGTCGCAGGTACGCCAGCGCCAGGTGCGATCGGCACCGGCGGCGGAAGGGCTGAAAATGCTGCAGGGGATCGCCCGAATGGCCATCGCGGCGCCGCGCCGCATCATCGCCTTGGGTGTCCTCGTCTTCATCGCCGCCGCCGTGTTCGGCATCCCCGTCGCCAAGAGCTTGTCCCCCGGCGGGTTCCAGGACCCCGATTCGGAGTCCGCCCGCGCGATCGGTGTGCTGAGCGACAAGTTCGGCCAGAGCGGTCAGCAGCTGCTGATCCTGGTGACAGCCCCCGGGGGCACCGACAGCGCACAGGCCCGCGACGTCGGCACCGACCTGGTGCACCAGTTGCAGGCGTCGCCGCTGGTATACAACGTGACGTCGCCGTGGACGGTCCCGCCGCAAGCGGCGGCCGACCTGGTCAGCCGCGACGGCAAGTCGGGCCTGCTGATCGTCAACCTCAAGGGCGGCGAAAACTACGCCCAGAGCAACGCCCAGACGCTGGCGGACCAATACATCCACGACCGGGACGGCGTCACCGTGCGCGCCGGCGGCGCCGCGATGCAGTACGCCCAGATCAACACGCAGAACCAGGCCGACCTGCTGGTGATGGAGATGATCGCGCTTCCGCTGAGCTTCCTGATCCTGATCTGGGTCTTCGGCGGGCTGCTGGCGGCGGCGCTGCCGATGGCGCTGGGCGCCCTGGCGGTCGTCGGCTCGATGACCGTGCTGCGGCTGATCACGTTCACCACCGAGGTGTCGATCTTCGCGCTCAACCTGAGCACCGCGTTGGGCCTGGCGCTTGCCATCGACTACACCCTGCTGATCGTCAGCCGCTACCGCGACGAGCTGGCCGAGGGCAGCGACCGGGACGAGGCGCTGATCCGGACCATGGCCACCTCCGGGCGCACGGTGTTGTTCTCCGCGGTCACCGTGGCGCTGTCCATGTCGGCGACCGTGGCGTTCCCGATGTACTTCCTCAAGTCGTTCGCCTACGCCGGGGTGGCGACCGTGGCCTTCGTCGCGACCGCCTCGATCGTGATAACCCCGGCCGCCATCGTGCTGCTGGGCCCGCGGTTGGACGCACTGGACGTGCGCCGGCTGATGCGCCGGGTGTTCCGGCGTCCGGAGCCGGTGCACAAGCCGGTCGAGCAGCTGTTCTGGTACCGGTCGACCAAGTTGGTGATGCGCCGCTGGGCCCCGATCGGCCTCACCGTCGTCGCGCTGCTGCTGCTGCTCGGGTCGCCGTTCATGGGGGTGAAGTGGGGCTTCCCGGACGACCGGGTGCTGCCACGTTCGGCGTCGTCCCATCAAGTCGGCGACCGACTGCGCAACGACTTCGCGCACGACTCCGCGACGGCCGTGCCGATCGTCGTCCCCGACGCGCGCGGCCTAGACCCGGCCGACCTCGACTCCTACGCCGCCGCCTTGTCGCGGGTGCCCGACGTGTCGGCGGTGTCGGCCCCCGGCGGGACGTTCGTCGCAGGCAACCGGACGGCACCCCCGGCCGGGGCCACCGGGCTGGCCGACGGCAGCGCCTTCCTCACCGTCAGCAGCACCGCCCCGCTCTTCTCCCCGGCGAACGAGGCGCAACTCAAGCGGCTGCACGAGGTGCCCGGGCCGGCGGGCCGATCCGTGATGATGGGCGGGGTCGCCCAGGTCAACCGCGACAGCGTCGACGCCGTCACCGACATCCTGCCGCTGGTCCTCGGGCTGATGGCCGCGGTCACCTTCGTGTTGCTGTTCCTGCTCACCGGCAGCGTGCTCCTGCCGGCCAAGGCGCTCGCCTGCAACTTCCTGTCGCTGACCGCCGCGTTCGGCGCGCTGGTGTGGATCTTCCAGGACGGGCACCTCGGCGCGCTCGGAACCACACCGAGCGGGACGCTGGTCAACAACATGCCGGTGCTGCTGTTCTGCATCGCGTTCGGGCTGTCGATGGACTACGAGGTGTTCCTGCTCTCGCGGATCCGCGAGTACTGGCTCGCGTCCGGGGCCGCCCGGCCGGCACGGCCGAGCGCGAAGGAGGCGCACGCCGCCAACGACGAGAGCGTCGCGCTCGGTGTCGCCCGCACCGGGCGGGTGATCACGGCGGCCGCGTTGGTGATGTCGATGTCCTTCGCCGCGCTGATCGCCGCCCACGTGTCGTTCATGCGGATGTTCGGCCTCGGCCTGGTGCTCGCCGTCTTCGCCGACGCCACGCTGGTGCGGATGGTCGTCGTGCCGGCGTTCATGCACGTGATGGGCCGGTGGAACTGGTGGGCGCCCAAGCCACTGGCGTGGCTACACGATCGGTTCGGCATCAGCGAGTCGGGGGCGGGCGCCGACCACGTCGAGCCGGCCCAGCTCGACGCGGGCCCGGTCGCCGAACCCGTGCCCAACGTCGGTTGAGGCGGCGGTGGTCCGTCGCACCTATCCTTTGGCCAGAGTCGCATTTGGCCACGAGTCGGAAGGTTGGCTTCTATGACAACGGCGGTGGACAACCCGTTCTTCGCGCGCATCTGGCCCGTCGTCGCCACCCACGAAACCGACGCGATCCGGGCCCTGCGGCGGGAGAATCTGGCCGGGCTGTCGGGGCGGGTGCTGGAAGTCGGCGCGGGGATCGGGACGAACTTCCCCCACTACCCGGAGTCGGTACGCGAGGTGGTCGCGGTGGAGCCCGAGCCGCGGTTGGTGGCCCAGGCCCGGGCCGCGGCCGACGTGGTGCCCGTGCGCGTCGTGGTGACGGACCAGACGGCCGAAGGGGTCAGCGGCGACGAGCCGTTCGACGCGGTGGTGTGCTCACTGGTGTTGTGCTCCGTGCGCGACCCGGACGACGTGCTGCGCCGCCTGTACGCGTTGCTGCGGCCGGGCGGGGAGCTGCGCTACCTCGAGCACGTGGCGAGCGCCGGCGCCCGCGGCCGCCTGCAGCGGTTCGCGGACGCGACGTTGTGGCCCAGGTTGTTCGGCAACTGCCACACCCACCGCGACACCGAGCGCGCGATCGTCGAGGCCGGCTTCGAGGTCAACGTTTCCCGGCGCGAGCTCACGTTGCCGCCGTGGGCGCCGTTGCCGGTGTCGGAACTCCTGCTGGGCCGCGCCCGCAAGCCGTAGTTCGCTCCGGACTATCCCAGCAGGGCGGGCAGCCGCTGCAGCAATCCGGGCAGCGCCTGGCCGGCGGTCTCGCGGATGCTGATCGTCGCGTTTCTGGACAGCGGCGTGACTTCGGGGTTGACCTCGATCACGGCCGTGCCGCGGGCCAGGGCCAGCTCGGCCAGCCCGGCCGCCGGGTAGACGATGGCCGAGGTTCCGACGACCACCATCACGTCGGCGGCCTCGGTCGCCTCGACGGCGCGCTGCCATGGCCCCTCGGGCAGCGGCTCACCGAACCACACGATGTCCGGCCGGATCAGGCCGCCGCAGTGGCAGACCGGCGGCTCCACTTCCAGCGTCGGCTCGGGCATCTTGGGTAGGGCGCCGGTGTAAGGCATATTGCAACGGTCGCAACGGAATTCGAACAGGCTGCCGTGCAGGTGGTGAACCGGCATGCTCCCGGCGCGCTCGTGCAGGTCGTCGACGTTCTGGGTGATGACGCTGACCTCGGCGCCGTCCTGCCAGGCGGCGATGGCGCGGTGCCCCGTGTTGGGCGCAACGTCGGCCACCAGGTAGTGACGCCACAAATACCAGCCCCAGACCCGTTCGGGATTGGCGCGCCAACCTTGCGTGCTGGACAGCTCGTAGGGGTCGAAGCGGGCCCACAGCCCGTTCTTGTCGTCGCGGAACGTTGGCACCCCGCTCTCCGCGGAGATCCCCGCGCCGCTCAGCACCGCTACTCGCATCCCACAAAGATAGCCGTGCGTGGGACATACTGAAGACGTGGAGCTGCGGGATTTGCTGAAGGTCGACGTGAAGGCGGGCAAGCCGCTGTTCGACCAGCTCAGGACCCAAGTCATCGACGGCGTCCGCGCCGGCGCGCTGCCGCCCGGGACCCGGCTTCCGACCGTGCGCGACCTGGCCGGCCAGCTGGGGGTCGCCGCGAACACCGTCGCCCGGGCCTACCGGGAACTGGAGTCGGCGGCGATCGTCGAAACACGGGGGCGCTTCGGCACCTTCATTTCGCGCTTCGACCCGACGGACGCGGCGATGGCCGCGGCCGCCAAGGAGTACGTCGAGGTGGCCCGGGCGCTGGGGCTGACCAAGTCCGACGCGATGCGCTACCTCACCAACGTGCCGGAAGACTGAGCCGAAACCGGCTGATACTCAACGCAATACCTTCGCCAGGGTGCGCAGGTTACGCGTCGTCGTCGAGGACTTGTAGCGCGGCTTGCCCATGGTCTTGCCGATCGTGCTGTCCAGGGTGGCGCCCTTACGGACCTGCCAATAGACGACGCCGTCGCCCCGGGCGATCTTCTCGTCGTCGGCGGCGCCCAGCCCGGCGAGCTCGTCGAGCACCGCCGGTTCGGCGACGAAGGTGACGTAGGACTGATAGCCGTCGACCTCGGGCTCGAACGGGTAGGCGTTCACGATGGCCCGCACCGCTTCGAGGTCGTAGACCAGCACCCACGCGTCGTAGCCGAACCTTTCGCGCAGCGCGGCCTCGGCCTTCTTGCGCACCGACGCCGCCCGCGCGGACGACTCCAGCAGGACGTTTCCGGTGGCCAGGATGGTGCGCACATCGGCGAATCCGGCGTCGGTCAACGCGCTCGCGACCTCGGCCATCTTGAGGTTGACCCCGCCGACGTTGACGCCGCGCAGGAACGCCGCATATTTGGTCATGCCCCGATTTCACCACGACGTAGGCTCTCCCCATGGGACGCCAAGTCTTCGACGACAAGCTGTTGGCCGTGATCAGTGGCAACTCCCTCGGGGTGCTGGCCACCATCAAACGCGACGGGCGGCCCCAACTGTCGAATGTCAGCTACCACTTCGACCCGCGTGACCTGGCGGTGCGGGTGTCCATCACCGAGCCGCGGGCCAAGACCCGCAACCTGCGCCGCGATCCGCGGGCGTCGATCCTGGTGGACGCCGACGACGGGTGGTCGTACGCGGTGGCCGAGGGCACGGCGATACTGACGCCGCCGGCGGCCGCCCCCGGCGACGACACGGTCGAAGCGCTGATTGCGTTGTACCGCAACATCGCCGGCGAACACCCCGACTGGGACGAATACCGCCAGGCGATGGTCACCGATCGGCGGGTGTTGCTGACCCTGCCGATCGCGCACGTGTACGGCATGCCGCCCGGCGTGCGGTAGCCGCCCCTTTTCGACGGTCCCGGGCTAGGCTTCCGGTATGGCTGAATCGAAGTCGCCCGACGCGCCGGCATCGGACGACGACACCAAGCGCAAGTTCCGTGAGGCCCTCGACCGCAAGATGGCCAAGTCGTCGGGCGGGTCCGACCACAAGAACAGTGGCGACAAGCAGTCGCGGGCGCACGGCCCGGTGGAGAACCGCCGCGAATTCCGCCGCAAGAGCGGGTGATCGACGCGCGTCATGCGTTGCGCGGCAACGGCTTCAGCCTTTCGGCGGGGTGAATAGGCCGACCGAAGGGTCGTCTTGGCCGGGTCTGCCGCGCAGGCTTCCCCGGGTGCTGGGGTGTCCGAAGTTCACTTGGGACGGGTCGTTCTGGTATGCCCAGTCCGCCACGATGGTGCGGCGACGGAACTTCCAGCGGCCGTCGTGTTTGGTGTACTCGTCCAGGTAGCGGCCGCCGATGAGGACGTCCAGGTCGTGGTCCGGCCCGGCGAAGGTGTGGAACACCAGGCAGTAGATCTCGCCGCGGGCCTCCTCGCCGTCGATCGCGAAGTTCGTCGTGGTGATGTTGTGTTGGGAGACACGCACATACGGTTCGGCGGCGCGCAGCTGGGCGATGAACTCTTCGACGCCGCCCGTCGAGAACGAGCCGTGCGCGTCGGTCGCGTCGGGGTGATACAGGGCCCGTAACGCCTCATAGTCGGCACGGTCGACGGCCCGGCAGTAAGCGGTGACGAGCGCGTGCAGTTCGTCGCGGGCCAGCATCAGTGCCAATCGGGCCTCGTCCACCACCAGGTCACGATAACCCCGGTGGTCATCTGATTGGCGCGCAGTAGTCTGTTCCAAAGGTGCTGCACGGAAGGGTTGATCGTTGACGGTGAAACTGTGGCTCGCTCAAGATCCCGAGGCCGACGAGCTGCTGGACGAGAATCCGCTGGCCCTGCTCATCGGGATGGTTCTGGATCAGCAGGTGCCCTTCGAGACGGCCTTCGCGGGTCCGAAGAAGATCGCCGACCGGATGGGCGCCTTCGGTGCTCATGAGATCGCCGAATACGACCCCGACAAATTCGCCGCGCTGTGCTCGGAAAGGCCTGCGATACACCGCTTTCCGGGATCCATGGCCAAACGCATCCAGGCTCTGGCCCAGATCATCGTGGACTCCTACGACGGCGATGCCGCCGGCTTGTGGAAGCACGGCGACCCCGACGGCGCGGAGCTGCTGCGGCGAATCAAAGGGCTGCCCGGTTTCGGCGAGGTCAAGGCGCAGATCTTCCTGGCGTTGCTGGGCAAGCAGTACGGCGTCAACGTCAAGGGCTGGCGCGCGGCGGCCGGGCAGTTCGGCAAGGCCGGCACGCACATCTCCGTCGCCGACATCGTCGACGCGCAATCGATGGCCGAAGTGCGTTCCTACAAGAAGCAGATGAAGGCAGCAGCCAAGGGTGAGAAGGGAAGGGCGGCAACGTGAAGACACACCTGACGTGTCCGTGCGGGGAAGCCATCGTCGGCAAGGACGAGGACGAGTTGGTCGAGCTGACCCAGGCGCACCTGGCCAGCGATCATCCGGGTCTCGAGTACGACCGCGACGCGATCCTGTTCATGGCCTACTAGCCGCCCGAACAAAGCGAGCGCGCGTGCCCCCCGAAGGGACACGCGCGCCCGGGGTCTGGCCCTACGGCACCACCGTGGAGCCGATCGTGGGCATGAACTGACACTGCTTTTCCTTGGTGGTGACCTGCCCGAAAATGGTCGACATGATGCTGCCCGACCCGGTGTCGGCGATCGCGGTCAGCGTCGTCGGCCCGTCGGCGTTGATGTCGGTGCGCGGCTTGAGCGCCACCGTGCCCGACTTGCCCGTGGTCAGGTTCACCCACGTGACGTTCAGCGGCAGCTTCTGCACCTCGGCGGGGCCGGGGGTGCCGACGGCGGTGAACACGTAGGCGGTCTGGCCGGGGCCCGGCCCGGGGGTCGGGATCTTCGCCGGCCCCGCCACCGACAACGCGGTGGCGATGGCGCTGGTGCCGTCCGCCAGGCAGTTGGTGCCGATCGAGGGGTACATGAAGTCCTGCGTGGGTGGGGCGTCAGGGCCGAAACCCGGAGCCGCCGCCGGGGCGGGTGCGGCGTCGGGCGCCGGTGCGGCAGCGGCCGGTGCGGCCGCCGGTGCGGCCACCGGTGCGGCAGCGGCCGGCGTGGGCGGCAAGGGCGCGGGCGCCGCGACGGGTGCGACCGTGCCGGGCGCCGGTGCCGACGGGGCCGGCGGAGCGGCGACCGGTCCGGGACCCGCCGCGTGTGCGGGGTCGATGCCGGCCGGAAGGTGGGCCTGCGGCGCGGCCGGTGTGGCCGCGACCGGCCCCGGGCCCGCCGCGTGCGCGGGGTCGATGCCGGTAGGCAGGTGTGACTGGGCACCGGGTTCGACGCCCGCGGCGGGGACGTGCGGAACGGGCGCACCGTCGGGAAGCGCCGTGCCGGGATCGGCCGGCGCGCCCGGCATCGCCAGGAACTGGTTCACCGACTGGGCAACGTTCCGGGACTCGCCGGGCGCGCCCTGGTTGTGGCTGAAGGCCTGCGCTGCGGCCATGAGCAGCTGGGTCGCCTGCCCGGGGTTGGTGGCGGCCTGCTGAATGATCGGGCTCAGCTGCGACAGCGCCGGCAGGCCCGGGAGTTCTTGAGTCGAGTTCGGTTGCGGTGCCGCCGGGTCGGCCGCCGCGTTCGGGCAGAGCCCTAACGCGGCAGCCGATGCCGTGACGACAGCGGCCAAACCTTTGGACAGATTCCAAGTGGTTGCCACGGTGTGTCCTCCGGTCATTAGGGGGTTGGCGTTGCTGTCTGGCTAATTACTCAGGGCAGGCCGGCGAGCAGCGGAGCCACCGGGTTGGCCCCGGTCGCCGGTGCGGCCGGTGCGGCCGGCGCCGCGGGAGCCCCGGCCAGCGCCGTCAGATCCTGCGGGAGGGTCATCTGCGCGGGCACGCTGACCGGCAGATTGGGCAGGAACGCCGGCATGTCGACCTTCGCCTGAGGAAGCTGCGGGGTCGGCGGGGTGGCGGGGGCGGTCGGCGTCGACAGCCCCGGGATGGCCGGAAGTCCGGGAATGGACGACGTGGCCGGGGCGGCCGGCGCCGCGGGTGCCGGCTGGGTCAGGCCGGGGATCAACCCCTGCAGGCCCTGGGCCGTCGTCGGTGCGGACGGCGTCGGCGCCTGCGCCAGACCGGGGATGGAGGGCACGGTCGCCGAAGTCGCCGGTGACGTGGCGGCCGCCGACGGAACACCCGGGAAGGTGATGCCGGGAGCGGCCGGCGCGGCCGGCGGGGTGGCGCCGAGGGCGGTGGCGAGGTTCTGCAGGATTTGGGGTGCGTTGGCCGCCGAACTGATCAGCTGCTGCGGAATGTTCGGGATAGGCGGAGCCGGCACGGGGTCGGCGTGGGCGATACCGCCCGTCAGTAGTGCCGCGGACGAACCGACTACGACGGCCGCTGCACGCAAGTAAGTCCAGATGGTTGGCATGACTCTCCCTGGTTGTGGATTACGGGTCCAGGGCCGAAGTTACGTTGATACAGATGGGACTCAAGTGACACGTGTGGCATTTATTTGATCGTTATTGATACGAGTGATGGCGGTGACCGAACGCCCGGCGACCGGGCCCGCGGGGATGTGCGGGTCGGTTGGCCCGGATCGCTAAAGTCGGGCGGATAGACACCACCTCGGCCGCCCCGGCGGCATCCCCGCGCCGGCGGTTCGCGAGCCTGCTTCGGGCCGCGGCGCCCGCGCTGCTGGTCGCGAGCGTGGCCGCCCGGTTCGCCTGGACGTATCTGGCGCCGCACGGCGCGAACTTCGTCGACCTGCACGTCTACCTCGGCGGTGCCGCCGCAATCGACCACCCCGGCACGCTTTACAGCTACGTGTACGCGGATCAGACGCCCGACTTCCCGCTGCCATTCACTTACCCGCCCTTCGCGGCGGTCGTGTTCTACCCGCTGACCCGGCTGCCGTTCGGCCTGGTCGCCTTCGCGTGGCAGATCGCGACGATGGCCGCGCTGTACGGTGCGATCCGGATCAGCCAGCGCTTGATCGGCGATGCGGGCGGCGCCGAGGGCCGCCGCCTGGCCATGCTGTGGACCGCCGTCACCATCTGGATCGAGCCGCTGCGCAGCACGTTCGACTACGGGCAGGTCAACGTGTTGCTGATGCTGGCCGTGCTGTGGGCGGTATGGACTTCGAGGTGGTGGTTGTCCGGTCTACTCGTCGGCGTGGCGGCCGGAATCAAGCTGACGCCAGCGATCGCGGGCGTCTACCTGGTCGGCGCGCGGCGATGGGCCGCGGCCGCGTTCTCCGTCGCCGTCTTCGCGGCGACCATCGGCGTGTCGGCCCTGGTGGTCGGCGACCAGACCCGCTACTACTTCACCCGGTTGCTGGGCGACGCGCACCGGGTGGGGCCGATCGCCACGTCGTTCAACCAGTCCTGGCGTGGCGGCATCTCCCGGATCCTGGGCCACGACGCGGGCTTTGGCCCGCCCGTGCTGATCGCCATCGGCGCCACCGCGGTGGTCGCCGTCCTGGCCTGGCGGGCGCTGGATCCGTCCGACCGGCTGGGCAGGGTGCTGGTGGTCGAGATGTTCGGGCTGCTGCTGTCCCCGATTTCCTGGACGCACCACTGGGTTTGGTTGGTGCCGTTGATGATCTGGGCGATTCACGGGCCTGCGCGCGAGCGCCCCGGCGCGCGGGTCGTGGGCTGGGGCTGGCTGGCGCTGACCATCGTCGGTGTGCCGTGGTTACTGAGCTTTGCGCAACCGACGATCTGGCAGGTCAGCCGCCCGTGGTACCTGGCGTGGGCGGGCCTGGTCTACATCGTGGCGGCGGTGGCGACCCTGGTGTGGGTCGCCGCCGGCGGCAGGCGGTCCGCCCCGACGGACTAACCCCCGACGATCTCGTCGATGTCGTGTGCCATCGCGACGTCGTTCTCGGTGATGCCACCCGCGGAATGCGTCACCAAGGCGAAAGTGACTGTCCGCCACCGGATGTCGATGTCGGGGTGATGGTCCTTGCTTTCCGCGTGCTCGGCCACCCGGCGCACCGCGTCGATGCCCGCGAGAAAGCTGTCGAACTTGATCGACCGGCGCAGCGCACCGTCGATGCGCTCCCACCCGTCGAGATCGGGCAGTGCGGCGTCCACCTGCTCGTCCGTCAACACGGTCATATCGCTGCGTCCTCTCCGTTGTGCCTGCACTCGACGGTAGGCCGTGCGCGCCAACGACGCGGCGCGCCCCGCATCCGGCGCGCGTGACTACGGTCGCATTCGGCAACAATTAACCATGTGTTCCAGCGCTATTGGCCGGCCACGTGCTGTCGAATCGCTGAGCGCGATTTCAGCTGCTGCCGACAGCACCGACCAATGGCAATTGGCGGTTCTTTCGGCCGCACCCGAGATGGATCAACTCGGCTTTCCACCGCAATTGGACAGACCGTCGCCTTTGTCGTCGAGGGATGTCGAATAAGCACGACGAACTCGGCACGGACAAAGGCGTCCCGGCATTTCGGCGCGCTCGGCCGGAATGGCTGTCCATTTGCCCCTCCCGGCGCCCCGGTCCGGGTCACCGAATTAGACTGCCATGACCGCCCGGGTGCGACCCGAAACGCGACGCCACGAGTCGCTCCTGGCGCGCTCGATCGGCAATGGCTCGCTTTTGCTCTGGACCAGAACGCGGTTAAGCGGACTTCTTGACCGCGCGATCGAATGTCAGCTGGTTCTTTTGCATCCCTTTGACCAGTGGAGACCAGCCGGCAAAACCGATGATCGCCGAATTCACCAAGTTGAAGGGAAATTTCATCGGCCGCACGATGTCGAGGAATAAGACCACGCGGGTTTCCTCGGTGTCGTTCCACACCTCGTGCTCGTACGTGTCGTCGAACATGATCGCGACGCCCTCTTCGAATTTGGCGATCTCGTCGTGCACCCGGATGGCGCAGTCGCCGTGGCTGGGGACGAGGAGGGGCAGGTGGTAGCGCATGACGCCGCGGTAGGGCCCCTTGTGCGGGGGTATCCGCTTGCCGGGCGAAAGGATGGAGAAGAACGCGGTCTTCATTCCCGGAATGTCCTCGAGCAGGGCCGTGGTTTCCGGGCACTCCGCACACTGCTTCTCGAAACGCCGGCCATAGATGTAGAGGAAGTGGCTCAGCCATTTGTCGTCGTCCGTGAGGGTCCGTATCGCCTCGACGATGTCTTGGTGATTCGGGATCGTTTCGGCGTGGGACAACAAAGCTTCCAGCTCGGACCGAATTTCGGGGTAGGCCGCCGTGAGGGTGTCGTGCCATTCGAATTGGCGCGGGTCGATGAACGGGGTCGTCTCGACCAGAGAAAACCTTCGGGGGACGGATAGGTCGACGACCCTTATGGCGACTTGGGCGACGCCCAACACAAGGTATTTCAACGCCAAAAGGCCAATTTCTCGGCCGCGGTCCACCAGCCGTCGGTGGACCGGCTTAGCCACTCTGCCGATGGTTACCTCGGATGCATCTGTCGCAGTCACGGGAAAGGCTCCTTGATGGGGTTCGGGCGCACGCGTAAGGAGGGTCACGACGCGGCACCCAGAAAAATGAAACACCGCGGCAGTTGGGGTCTGCCGCCGCCCTAGCAAGGTCGCATGATCCTTGCCAAATTGCCCGATGGAGTGACGTGTCGCTACCTTGTTGGATTCGTGTCGAAAGCGTATGCGGCTTCGCAAGCGCGCGGGCCGAATTCGGAAAAATCGGGCGGGCGGGTTCGGGGCGCCCGCCCCGCCGACTCACCACCTTCGGCCCGCACCCACCCGCCGTATACCGTCTGGCCATGCCGACCCAGATCGTCGTCGCCGGCGCGATCATCCGCCGCGCCACGGTCCTGGTGGCCCAACGCGCCCGGCCGCCCGAGCTGGCCGGCCGCTGGGAGTTGCCCGGCGGCAAGGTGGCGCCCGGTGAGACCGAGCGCGACGCGCTGGCCCGGGAGTTGGCCGAGGAGCTGGGGCTGGCGGTCAGCGACGTCGCGGTGGGGGACCGGCTGGGCGATGACATCGCGCTGGACCGCATGACGCTGCGCGCGTACCGCGTGCGGCTGCTCGGTGGCGAGCCGCACGCGCACGACCACCGGGCCGTGCGCTGGGTGACGGCGGCCGAGCTGCCGGACGTCGACTGGGTCCCCGCCGACCGGACCTGGGTCGCTGACCTGGTGCGCGCGCTGGCCGAACCCGCCTCATAACAAGCCCACAGCCTTTCCGCAGCTGACATCCAGCGCCGCAGAAGGTGGCCAAGGTGAACTTTAGGTATAACGCCAACGTGAACTTGTAATAACCACTTGACCCTGAAGTGCCCGCCGGAAGTGGTCGGGTGATGACGGCGCCGCTGGGTCCGTAAAACCGATGCTGACCAAACGACTTTTCGTTAAAAGGCCACGCGCGAAGGCGATAGGTCCGTCCGCCGCGCCCGATGCCGGTGTCCGATCGAGCGGGCATTGCCCGCGGGCCGACGACTCTCCGGCTCGGTGCACCTGGATCGAAGCAGCGGTCCCGACGCGTGTCCCACGAAGTAGAAGGGGTAGCTGTTGACTGTCACACCACACGTTGGTGGCGCGCTCGAGGAGTTGCTGGAGCGCAGCGGGCGGTTCTTCACGCCCGGCGAGTTCTCGCCCGACCTGCGCACGGTGACGCGCAAGGGCGGCCGCGAGGCCGACGTGTTCTACCGCGACAGGTGGAGCCACGACAAGGTGGTGCGCTCCACCCACGGGGTCAACTGCACCGGTTCCTGCTCCTGGAAGATCTACGTCAAGGACGGGATCATCACCTGGGAGACCCAGCAGACCGACTATCCCTCGGTCGGCCCGGACCGGCCGGAATACGAGCCGCGTGGGTGCCCCCGTGGGGCGTCGTTCTCCTGGTACAGCTACTCGCCCACCCGGGTGCGCTATCCGTACGCCCGCGGCGTGCTGGTCGAGATGTACCGGGAGGCCAAGGCCCGCCTCGGCGATCCGGTGTTGGCGTGGGCCGACATTCAGGCCGACCCCGAGCGCCGGCGGCGCTATCAGCGGGCTCGGGGCAAGGGCGGGTTGGTCCGGGTCACCTGGGCGGAGGCCACCGAGCTGATCGCCGCCGCGCACGTCCACACGATCAAGACCTATGGCCCCGACCGGGTCGCCGGCTTTTCGCCCATCCCGGCGATGTCCATGGTGTCCTACGCCGCCGGGTCGCGGTTCTTCGAGCTGATCGGCGCGCCGATGACGTCGTTCTACGACTGGTACGCCGACCTGCCGGTGGCCTCGCCGCAGGTGTTCGGCGATCAGACCGATGTGCCCGAGTCCGGCGACTGGTGGGACGCGGCGTACTTGATGATGTGGGGCTCCAACGTGCCCATCACGCGGACGCCGGACGCGCACTGGATGGCCGAGGCGCGCTACCGCGGCACCAAGGTGGTGACCGTCAGCCCCGACTACGCCGACAACACCAAGTTCGCCGACGAGTGGATGCCGTGCGCGGCCGGCACCGACGGCGCGCTGGCCATGGCGATGGGGCACGTCATCCTCTCGGAATGCTATGTGCAAAAGGAGATTCCGTTCTTCGCCGACTTCGCGCGCCGCTACACCGACCTGCCGTTCCTGATCAAACTGGAAGAGCGCGGCGAGATGCTGGTGCCGGGGAAGAACCTCACTGCGGCCGACCTGGGCGAGGCCTTCAAGAGCTCCGAGAATGCGGCGCTCAAACCCGCGGTGTGGGACGAGGCGACGAATTCGGTTGCGGTGCCACATGGTTCGCTGGGTTTCCGGTACGGCGAGGACGGTGTCGGAAAGTGGAACCTGGACCTCGGCGAGCTGAAGCCGGCGCTCAGCGTCCTCGGGTCGGACGACACCGCGCTGGTGCACCTGGCCAGCTTCGACACGATCAACGGCGAAGGCGCCACCGTCGCGCGGGGCGTTCCGGTGCGCCGCGTCGGCAAGCACCGGGTGTGCACCGTTTTCGACCTGATGCTCGCCCAATACGGGGTCGCCCGGCCGGGACTGCCCGGCGAATGGCCCACGGGTTACGACGACCCGACCCAGCAGAACACCCCCGCGTGGCAGGAGACCATCACCGGCGTGTCCGCGGCGCAGGCCATCCGCGTGGCCAGGGAATTCGCCCGCAGCGCAGAGGAATCCGGGGGCCGGTCCATGATCATCATGGGCAGCGGCATCTGCCAGTGGTTCCACGGCGACGCCATCTACCGGGCGGTGCTCGCGCTGCTGATGCTGACCGGCTCGATGGGGCGCAACGGCGGCGGCTGGGCACACTACGTCGGCCAGGAAAAGGTGCGTCCGCTCACCGGTTTTCAGACGATGGCGATGGCCACCGACTGGGTGCGTCCGCCGCGGCAGGTGCCGGGCGCCTCCTACTGGTACGCGCACACCGACCAGTGGCGTTACGACGGCTACGGGGCGGACAAGCTGGCCAGCCCCTTGGGGCGCGGCAGGTTCGCGGGCAAGCACACCATGGATCTGCTGGCCTCGGCCACGGCGATGGGCTGGAGCCCGTTCTATCCGCAGTTCGACCGGTCCAGCCTGGACGTCGCCGACGACGCCCGCGCCGCCGGGCGTGACGTCGCCGAGTACGTCGCCGAGCAGCTCCGCGACCGCACGCTCAAGCTGTCGGTCACCGATCCCGACAACCCGGTCAACTGGCCGCGGGTGCTTACGGTGTGGCGGGCCAACCTGATCGGTTCGTCGGGCAAGGGTGGCGAATACTTCCTGCGTCACCTGCTCGGCACCGATTCCAACGTGCAGGCCGAGCCGCCGGCCGACGGGATACGGCCCGCCGACGTGGTCTGCGAGGGCGACATCCCCGAGGGCAAGCTCGACCTGATGATGTCGATCGACTTCCGGATGACCTCGACGACGCTGGTCTCCGATGTCGTGCTCCCCGCGGCCACCTGGTACGAGAAGGCCGACATCTCCAGCACCGACATGCACCCGTACGTGCACGCCTTCAGCGCCGCGACCGATCCGCCCTGGGAAACCCGTTCGGACTTCGAGGCTTTCGGCGCCATCGCGCGCGCCTTCAGCGCGCAGGCCAAGCGGCACCTGGGCACCCGCAGCGACGTGGTGCTCACCGCGCTGCAGCACGACACCCCGGACGCGATGGCCTATCCCGACGGCGCCGAGGAAGATTGGCTGCACACCGGCGCGACGCCGGTGCCAGGGCGCAGCATGGCCAAACTCACCGTGGTGGAACGCGATTACGGCGCCGTCTATGACAAGTGGCGGGCCCTGGGGCCGCTCGTCGACACCTTCGGGCTGACCACCAAGGGCATCACCGTGCATCCGTTCCGGGAGGTCGAGGAGCTGGCCGCCAAGTTCGGCGTGATGAATTCCGGTGCGGCGGCGGGGCGTCCAGCGATCACCACGGCCGCGCGGATGGCCGACGTGCTGCTGCTGCTGTCCGGCACCACCAACGGCCGGCTCGCGGTCGAGGGCTTCCGCGAACTGGAGAAGAGGACGGGTCAACGGCTGGCACACCTGGCCGAGGGCAGCGAGGAGCGGCGCATCAGCTACGCCGACACCCAGGCGCGTCCGGTGCCGGTGATCACCAGCCCGGAATGGTCGGGCAGTGAAACCGGCGGCCGCCGCTACGCGCCGTTCACGATCAACATCGAAAACCTCAAGCCGTTCCACACGTTGACCGGGCGGATGCATTTCTATCTGGCCCACGACTGGGTGGAGGAGCTGGGCGAACACCTGCCGGTGTTCCGTCCACCGCTGGACATGACGCGGCTGTTCGGCCAGCCCGAGCTCGGCCCCACCGACGACGGGATCGGGCTCACCGTGCGGTATTTGACGCCGCACTCGAAGTGGTCATTCCACTCCACCTACCAGGACAACCTGTACATGCTGTCGCTGTCCCGCGGCGGGCCGACGATGTGGATGAGCCCCAGCGACGCGGCCAAACTCAAAGTGCGCGACAACGATTGGGTCGAGGCCGTCAACGCCAACGGCATCTACGTGTGCCGCGCGATCGTCAGCCACCGGATGCCCGACGGAGTGGTGTTCGTCTACCACGTGCAGGAACGCACGGTCGACACCCCGCGCACCGAAACCAACAACAAGCGCGGCGGCAACCACAACGCGCTGACCCGCGTCCGCATCAAGCCCAGCCACCTCGCCGGGGGGTACGGCCAGCACGCGTTCGCCTTCAACTACATGGGGCCCACCGGAAACCAGCGCGACGAGGTCACCGTGGTGCGGCGGCGCAGCCAGGAGGTGACTTACTAGATGAAGGTCATGGCGCAGCTTGCGATGGTGATGAACCTCGACAAGTGCATCGGCTGCCACACCTGCTCGGTCACCTGCAAGCAGGCCTGGACCAACCGCAGCGGCACCGAGTACGTGTGGTTCAACAACGTCGAAACCCGCCCGGGGCAAGGCTATCCGCGCACCTACGAGGATCAGGAGCGGTGGCGGGGCGGCTGGATACGCGACAAGAAGGGACGGCTGCGGCTGCGCGACGGCGGCCGCATCCACAAATTGCTGCGCATCTTCGCCAACCCCCGGTTGCCCATCATCGACGACTACTACGAGCCGTGGACCTACGACTACGAGAACCTGACCACGGCGCCCGCCGGCGACACCTTTCCCACGGCCGCGCCCAAGAGCCTGATCAGCGGCGAGCCGATGAAGGTGTCCTGGGGGCCGAACTGGGACGACAACCTGGCCGGGTCCCCGGAGATCCTGGCCGGCGACCCGATCCTGAAGAAGGTCAGCGACGAGGTCAAGCTCAAGCTCGAAGAGACCTTCATGTTCTACCTGCCCCGCATCTGCGAGCACTGCCTGAACCCGTCGTGCGTGGCGTCGTGCCCGTCGGGCGCCATGTACAAGCGCAGCGAGGACGGCATCGTGCTGGTCGACCAGGACCGCTGCCGCGGCTGGCGGATGTGCGTCTCCGGATGTCCTTACAAGAAGGTTTATTTCAACCACAAGACCGGAAAAGCCGAAAAATGCACGCTGTGCTACCCGCGGATGGAGGTCGGGCTGCCGACCATCTGCTCGGAGACCTGCGTGGGGCGGCTGCGGTATCTGGGCCTCGTCCTCTACGACGTCGACCGGGTGCTGGAGGCGGCGTCGGTGGAGAACGAGGCGGACCTGTACGAGGCGCAACGCCGAATCCTGTTGGACCCCGACGACCCCGAGGTGATCGCCGCCGCCCGCGCGGGCGGCATCTCCGACGAGTGGATCGAGGCCGCGCAGCGTTCGCCGGTGCACGCGCTGATCAACACCTACCGGGTGGCGCTGCCGCTGCACCCGGAATACCGCACCATGCCGATGGTTTGGTACATCCCGCCGCTGTCGCCGGTGGTCGACGCGATGAGCCGCGACGGCCACGACGGCGAGGACCTGGGCAACCTGTTCGGCGCGCTGGACGCGCTGCGCATCCCGATGCAGTACCTGGCCGAGCTGTTCACCGCCGGGGACACCGCCGTGGTCGAGGGCGTGCTGCGGCGGCTGGCGGCCATGCGGTCGTACATGCGCGACATCAACCTGGGGCGTGAAACGCAGCCGCACATCCCGCAATCCGTCGGGATGACCGAGGAGCAGATCTACGAGATGTACCGGCTGCTCGCCATCGCGAAATACGAAGAGCGGTATGTCATTCCGACCGCCTTCAGCCCGCAGGCCCGCGGCCTCGAGCAGATGGGTTGCTCGTTGGACGGCGACGGCGGGCCGGGCATGTACTCCTCGGGTGACCCGGTGCCGGTCTCCGTGGAGACGTTCCACGCGCTCAAGCGGCCCGGTGGCGAGCCCACCACCAACGGCGCGCGGCGGGTGAACCTGCTCAACTGGGACGGCGGCCAGGTGCCCGCCGGGATGTTTCCGCAGGGGAAGGGGCAATGAGGCTGCGTCGCGGACGCACCGACACCCTGCGGGACCGACTGATCTGGCAGGCGGCGTCGCTGCTGCTGGCCTACCCGGACGACGAGTTGCCGGCCCGGCTGGACACCGTCGAGGAGCTGCTCGGCCACCTCACCGGGCCCGCGGCGGCGCTGCTCGGGCAGACGCTGGCCGCACTGCGCGCGCGCGAACCGATGGCCGCCGCGATGGACTACGTCGCGACCTTCGACATGCGGCGCCGCTGCACGATGTACCTGACGTACTGGACCGCCGGGGACACCCGTAACCGCGGGCGCGAGATGGTGGAGTTCGCCGCCGCATACCGGGAAGCGGGCGTGCGGCCCCCGCGCTCCGAGGCGCCCGACCACCTGCCCGTCGTGCTCGAGTTCGCGGCCACCGTCGACCCCGAGGCCGGGCGGCGGCTGCTGACCGAGCACCGCGTCCCCCTCGACGTGTTGCGGGGCGCCCTCGCCGACGCCGAGTCGCCGTATGAGGCATGCGTGGCGGCGGTGTGCGCGACGCTGCCCGTGGCGACCGACTTCGACGTTCGCCGCGCGGAGCGCCTGGCCCAAGCCGGGCCGCCCGCCGAAGCCGTTGGGCTGCAACCCTTCAACTTGACCGTGCCACCCAGACGTGAAGGAGCGCAAGGTGTTTGACAGCGTGCTGTTCTGGGACATCTCGCCGTACGTCACGTTGTCGGTGTTGATCGTCGGCACCTGGTGGCGCTACCGCTACGACAAGTTCGGCTGGACCTCGCGGTCCTCGCAGATCTACGAGTCGCGGCTGCTGCGGGTGGCCAGCCCGATGTTCCATTTCGGCATCCTGGCGGTGTTCGCCGGGCACGTGATGGGCCTGCTGATCCCCCCGCGGGTGACGCAAATGCTCAAACTGAGCGACCACCTCTACCATCTGCAGGCCGTCATCGCCGGGTCGTTGGCCGGCTTCGCGACCCTGGCCGGCATCGGCCTGCTGATCTACCGGCGGTTCACCCGCCCCGCGGTGTCGCTGGCCACCACCCGCAACGACAAGATCATGTACACCGTGCTGGTGCTGGCCATCGTGGTGGGCCTGTACTGCGACCTGATCGGCACCGGGCCGCACGGCGGCGAGTTCCACTACCGCTACACGGTCGGCATGTGGTTCCGCCGGATCTGGCTCCTGCAGCCGCACGGCGAGGTGATGATCAACGCGCCGCT
This sequence comes from Mycobacterium sp. E2989, assembly GCF_001667595.1. Classification (NCBI taxonomy): domain Bacteria; kingdom Bacillati; phylum Actinomycetota; class Actinomycetes; order Mycobacteriales; family Mycobacteriaceae; genus Mycobacterium; species Mycobacterium sp. E2989. The sequence goes on from NZ_LZJX01000052.1 coordinate 21,105, forward strand.
GGACTACCAATTGCACGCCCTGATCGGCATGGTGTTGTTCACGCTGTTGCCGTTCACCCGGCTGGTGCACATCTTCAGCGCGCCGATCGCCTACCTGTTCCGGCCCTACATCGTCTACCGCAGCCGCGAGGAGGCGGCCAAGGGCGAGTTGGTCGGCACCGCGCCCCGCCGCCGGGGCTGGTAGCGCCCGGGTGCATCCAGGGCTTTCGGTGCGCGGTAAGGGTGGCGAAACGCCGCGACGGGCCGCCCCGGACGCACACCGTACGGCGGGCGGGCCGCACCTGCCGGTTCGCCTTTGACGGCCCCGCGCTGCCACAATCACCGACGTGCCATTCCGTAACGTCGCCATCGTCGCCCACGTCGACCACGGCAAGACCACCCTGGTGGACGCGATGCTGCGGCAGTCCGGGGCGCTGCACCACCGCGGCGACGACACCCAGGAACGCATCATGGACAGCGGTGACCTGGAGAAGGAAAAGGGCATCACCATCCTGGCCAAGAACACCGCGGTGCACCGCGTCAACCCGGATGGGACCGTCACGGTCATCAACGTGATCGACACCCCTGGGCACGCCGACTTCGGCGGCGAGGTGGAGCGCGGCCTGTCCATGGTGGACGGCGTGCTGCTGCTGGTCGACGCGTCCGAGGGGCCGCTGCCGCAGACGCGGTTCGTGCTGCGCAAGGCGCTGACCGCGCACCTTCCGGTGATCCTCGTCGTCAACAAGACCGACCGGCCCGACGCCCGCATCGCCGAGGTCGTCGACGCCAGCCACGACCTGCTGCTCGACGTCGCGTCCGACCTCGACGACGAGGCCGCCAAGGCCGCCGAACACGCGCTGGGCCTGCCCACGCTGTACGCGTCCGGGCGCGCGGGCATCGCGAGCACCGAGCAGCCCGCCGACGGCGAGGTACCCGCCGGCGACAACCTGGACCCGCTGTTCGACGTGCTGATGGAGCACATCCCGCCGCCGTCGGGGGACCCCGAGGCCCCGCTGCAGGCGCTGGTGACCAACCTCGACGCGTCGGCCTTCCTCGGCCGGCTCGCCCTGATCCGCATCTACAACGGCAAGCTGCGCAAGGGCCAGCAGGTCGCCTGGATGCGGGAGGTCGACGGCCTGCCCGTGATCACCAGCGCCAAGATCACCGAGCTGCTCGCGACCGAGGGCGTCGAGCGCAGCCCCACCGACGAGGCGATCGCCGGTGACATCGTGGCGGTGGCCGGGCTGCCCGAGATCATGATCGGGGACACCCTGGCCGACCCCGACCACGCCCACGCCCTGCCGCGCATCACGGTCGACGAGCCGGCGATCTCGGTGACCATCGGCACCAACACGTCGCCGCTGGCGGGCAAGGTGTCCGGTCACAAGCTGACCGCGCGCATGGTCCACAACCGCCTGGACACCGAGCTGGTCGGCAACGTGTCGATCCGGGTGGTGGACATCGGCCGGCCCGATGCGTGGGAGGTGCAGGGCCGCGGTGAGCTCGCGCTGGCGGTGCTGGTCGAACAGATGCGCCGGGAGGGCTTCGAGCTGACCGTCGGCAAGCCGCAGGTGGTGACCCGCACGATCGACGGTCAGCTGCACGAGCCGTTCGAGGCGATGACGATCGACTGCCCCGAGGAGTTCGTCGGCGCGATCACCCAGCTGATGGCCGCGCGCAAGGGCCGCATGGAGGAGATGACCAACCACGCGGCGGGCTGGGTCCGGATGGACTTCATCGTGCCCAGCCGCGGCCTGATCGGTTTCCGCACCGACTTCCTCACCATCACGCGCGGCACCGGGATCGCCAACGCGGTGTTCGACGGCTACCGGCCGTGGGCGGGGGAGATCCGCGCCCGCCACACCGGGTCGCTGGTCTCCGACCGATCCGGGGTCATCACGCCGTTCGCGCTGATTCAGCTCGCCGACCGCGGCCAGTTCTTCGTCGAACCGGGCCAGGACACCTACGAGGGCATGGTCGTCGGGATCAACCCGCGCGCCGAGGATCTCGACATCAACGTCACCCGGGAGAAGAAGCTCACCAACATGCGGTCCTCGACCGCGGACGTGATCGAGACCCTGGCCAAGCCGCTCGAACTCGACCTGGAACAGGCAATGGAGTTCTGCGCCCAGGACGAGTGCGTGGAGGTGACCCCGGAGATCGTCCGGGTGCGCAAGGTGGAGCTGGACGCCACATCCCGGGCCCGCAGCCGCTCGCGGGCCAAGGCCCGGGGTTGATCGCGCGTGCTTGGGCGGGCTGCTGGGCAGCTGCTCGATACCCTGATCGGCATGCCGAGCCGCGTCCGCCGACTATTCGTGACGGTCGGCGTGCTCGTCTCGCTCACCGGGCTGGCGCTCGCGGCGTGCACGGTGAACCCCCCGCCGGCGCCGCAGAGCACCGACACGCCGCACAACTCGCCACCACCTCCGCCGCGGCCCACCCAGATCATCATGGGCATCGACTCGATCGGCGCCGGCTTCAACCCGCACCTGCTGTCCGACCTGTCCCCGGTGAACGCGGCGATCAGCGCGCTGGTCCTGCCGAGCGCGTTCCGCCCGGTGCCCGATCCCGCCACGCCGACGGGCTCGCGCTGGGAGATGGACCCCACTCTGCTGGAGTCCGCCGACGTCACCAACCAGAACCCGTTCACGGTGACCTACAAGATCCGGCCGGAGGCGCAGTGGACGGACAACGCCCCGATCGCGGCCGACGACTTCTGGTACCTGTGGCACCAGATGGTCAGCCAGCCCGGCGTCGTCGACCCAGCCGGCTACGACCTCATCACCGGCGTGCAGTCGCTCGAGGGCGGCAAGCAGGCGGTGGTCACCTTCGCCCAGCCGTACCCCTCGTGGAAGGAGCTGTTCTCCAACCTCCTTCCGGCGCACATCGTCAAGGACGTGCCGGGCGGTTTCGCGGCCGGGCTGGCCCGGGCGCTTCCGGTGACCGGCGGCCAGTTCCGGGTCGAGAGCATCGATCCGCAGCGCGACGAGATCCTGGTGGCCCGCAACGACCGCTACTGGGGCCCACCGGCCAAGCCCGCGCTGATCCTCTTCCGGCGGGCCGGGGCGCCGGCCGCGCTGGCCGATTCGGTGCGCAACGGCGACACCCAGGTGGCCCAGGTGCATGGCGGTTCCGCGGCGTTCGCGCAGCTGTCCGCCATCCCCGACGTGCGGACGGCCCGGATCGTGACGCCGCGGGTGATGCAGCTGACGCTGCGCGCCAACGAGCCCAAGCTGTCCGACGCGCAGGTGCGCAAGGCGATCCTCGGGCTGCTGGACGTCGACCTGCTCGCGGCGGTGGGCGCGGGCAGTGACAACACCGTCACGCTGGACCAGGCCCAGATCCGGGCGCCCAGCGACCCGGGCTACGAGCCGACCGCGCCGCCCGCGATGACGACGCCGGCGGCGCTGGCCCTGCTGGAGGGCTCCGGCTACAAGGTCGAGGGCAACGCGTCGGGCTCGCCGGCGCCCACCCCGACGAACACCGGGGGACCGCCCGAGGTCATCCGCGGCCGGATCAGCAAGGACGGCCAACAACTTTCGCTGGTCATCGGCGTGGCCGCGAACGACCCGACGTCGGTCGCGGTGGCCAACACCGCCGCCGACCAATTGCGCAACGTCGGCATCGCGGCCAGCGTGCTGGCGCTGGACCCGGTCACGCTGTATCGCGACGCGCTGAACAACAACCAGGTGGACGCGATCGTCGGCTGGCATCAGGCGGGTGGGAACCTGGCCACGCGGCTGGCCTCGCGGTACGGCTGCCCGGCGCTGGAGTCCACGCAGGTGCCGACGTCCCCGGGGGCGCCCACCTCGGCGGCCCCGACGACCGGTCGGCCGGGCACCCCCGCCACCACGCCGTCGACCCAGCCCAGCCGGCCGGCGGACCCCAACGCGCTGGTGCAGGCGCCGTCCAACCTCACCGGCATCTGCGATCGCAGCGTCCAGTCGAACATCGACGCCGCGCTGAACGGGACGAAGAACATCAACGACGTGATCACCGCGGTCGAGCCGCGACTGTGGAACATGTCCACCGTGTTGCCGATCCTGCAGGACACCACGATCGTCGCCGCCGGCCCCAGCGTGCAGAACGTGGGCCTGTCGGGTGCGGTGCCGGTCGGCATCGTCGGCGACGCCGGCCAATGGATCAAGACCGGGCCCTGACCCGGCCCCGGCGGCTCGCTAGTCCAGGGCCGCTCGCGCCGCCCGCGGCGGCATCACGGCATCCACGATGAGCGCCAGCTCCCGCCGGTTGGGTGGCGACCCGGTCAGCAGGAAGTGCTGATTGATCAACGCCGGGCCGATGCGCGCGGTCAGCGGGGTGATCATGTCCGGGTCGAGGTCACCCTCCGCGACGGCGGCCTGCAGGATCGATTCGACGATCCGCAGCCGCGGCGCCACCACCGCGTCGGCGAAGATCGCGCGCATCTCGGGCTCGTGCAGCAGCTGGTTGACGGTGGCCATGCCGGGGAAGGCGGTCTTGCCGGCGCAGACGTCGCGGTGGGCGGTGAACACCGTCAGCAGGTTTTCCCGGGCCGAACGGCCGGGCCGCGCCTCGGGCAACGGCGGCAGGGTGTGCACCAACGCGGCGTGCACCAGCTCGCACTTGGTGGCCCACCGCCGGTACAGGGCCGCCTTACCGGTGTGGGCCCGCGCCGCGATTCCCTCCATCGTCAGTCCGCCGTACCCGACCTCCGCCAGCTCGGCCAGCGTGGCCTCGTAGAGCGCCCGTTCGAGGACCTCGCCCCGTCGGCGGCTCCGGCCGCCGGCCGGGGCGGTCTGGGTGAGCTGCGGCATTCCTCGATAGTAGCCGCATGCGTTCCTATCGCTACTGCTGCGGGTAGGGTGCCGTCATGCCCGACACTCCGCGGCTGCTGTTCGTCCACGCGCACCCCGACGACGAGAGCCTCAGCAACGGGGCGACCATCGCCCACTACACGGCCCGCGGGGCCGACGTGCGCGTCGTCACCTGCACGCTCGGCGAGGAGGGCGAGGTCATCGGGGACCGCTGGGCCGAGCTGGCCGTCGACCGCGCGGATCAGTTGGGGGGCTACCGCATCGGCGAGCTCACCGCGGCGCTGCACGCGCTGGGCGTCGACGCGCCCCACTACCTGGGGGGCGCCGGGCGCTGGCGCGACTCGGGCATGCGGGGCACGCCCCCGCGACGGCGCCAGCGCTTCATCGACGCCGACGAGCGGGAAACCGTCGGCGCGCTGGTCGCGGTCATTCGCGAGCAGCGCCCGCACGTGGTCGTGACCTACGACCCGGGCGGCGGCTACGGCCACCCCGATCACGTCCACGCCCACACGGTCACGACGGCCGCCGTGGCCGCTGCCGGTTTTAAGGCCGGCTCCGGCGACTTTCCGGGCGAGCCATGGACGGTGCCGAAGTTCTACTGGACCGTGGTGGCCGAGAGCGCCTTCGAGGCCGCGTGGGAGACGCTGGACGACAACGATCTGCTGCCGCACTGGGCGATTCCGCCGCGCGACGAGTTCGACTTCGGCTATTCGGACGACAAGATCGACGCCGTCGTCGAGGCGGGTCCGCTGGCGTGGGAGGCGAAGCGGGCGGCACTGGCCGCGCACGCCACCCAGGTGGTCATCGGCCCGACCGGCCGGACCTGTGCGCTGTCGAACAACATGGCGCTGCCGATCGTGGCGGAGGAGCACTATGTGCTGGCCGCCGGCGCGGCGGGCGAGCGCGACGAGCGCGGCTGGGAAACAGATCTGCTTGCGGGGCTTGATTTCAGCGCGGTCGACACGCGGTAGGCTTTTCGATCAGGCAGCCACGGAAGGACTTCGCATGGACCCCGACCTGGACCCTAATCAGCAGCATTGGCAGGACCGGCTCGACAGCCTGCAGTGGGTTATCGGCTCGATACTCTCCAACATCGACAGCGTCCCGACCTGACCGAAACGAAGCCGCGCGCCGCATCCACCGAGGACGCCGGCGCGACAGACCCCGCGATACGTTTCGTTGTCCTGGCGCTGCTCGCGGTCGACGGGGTCCTCTCCGCACTTGCCGGGGCCCTGCTGCTGCCGTCCTATATCGGGGCCGTCCCGTTTCCCATCAGTGGCCTGATTTCCGGCTTGGTCAACGCCGCGCTGGTGTGGGCCGCCGGGCGGTGGACCACGTCGTCGCGGCTGGCCGCGCTGCCGTTGTGGACGTGGCTGCTCACCGTGGCCGTGATCAGCATGGGCGGCCCGGCGGACGACGTCATCCTGGGCGGCCGCGGCCTGCTGGCCTACGGGGCCCTGCTGCTGATCGTGCTCGGTGTGGCGCCGCCGTTCTGGGTGCTGTGGCGGCGGGGTCGCGGGGCCTGAGGTTCGCGCGGGCCGGGATGTCCCGGGTTGCGGCCCTGACGCTACTGTTTACTGTTGCGCAGACGGGGCCCGCACGGGTCGGAGAAAATTTCACATGTTGGGACACGCGGATGAAATTCGATCGTGGGGAAGTTACACGAAGGTGCCGCTGACTCCGGGCGAGGAGCCTACCGCTCTTCCTAATCCTGTGGTTCCGCCTAAGACCAGCGCCTCGGCGCTGCGGCGGGTGTTGCGCCGCGCCCGAGACGGCGTCGCGCTCAACGTCGATGAGGCTGCCGTCGCGATGACCGCGCGGGGTGAAGACCTCGCGGCTTTGTGCGCGAGCGCGGCGCGGGTGCGCGACGCGGGCCTGACGTCGGCCGGCCGGCGCGGCCCCGGTGGCGGGCTGCCGATCACCTATTCGCGCAAGGTGTTCATCCCGGTCACCCATTTGTGCCGCGACACGTGTCATTACTGCACGTTCGTCACCGTGCCGGGCAAGCTGCGTGCGCAGGGGGCGGGGATGTATCTCGAGCCCGACGAAATCCTCGACATCGCCCGTCGCGGGGCCGAACTTGGTTGCAAGGAAGCGCTTTTCACCCTTGGCGACCGCCCCGAGGACCGGTGGCCGGAGGCGCAGCAGTGGCTCGGCGAACGCGGATATGACTCCACGCTGTCCTACGTGCGGGCCATGGCGATCCGGGTGCTCGAAGAGACCGGGCTGCTGCCGCACCTGAACCCCGGCGTGATGAGCTGGTCGGAGATGGCGCGGCTCAAGCCGGTGGCGCCGTCGATGGGCATGATGCTCGAGACCACGTCGCGTCGGTTGTTCGAAACGAAAGGGCTTGCGCACTACGGCAGTCCGGACAAGGATCCGGCGGTCCGGCTGCGCACGCTCACCGACGCCGGCCGGTTGTCCATTCCGTTCACGACCGGTCTGCTGGTCGGAATCGGCGAGACGCTGACCGAGCGGGCCGAGACCTTGCACGCGATTCGCAAGTCCCACAAGGAGTTCGGCCACGTCCAGGAAGTGATCGTGCAGAACTTCCGGGCCAAGGAGCACACCGCGATGGCCGCCGTCCCGGACGCGGGAATTGACGACTACCTGGCGACGGTGGCGGTCGCGCGGTTGGTGCTCGGTCCCGGCATGCGCATCCAGGCGCCGCCGAACCTGGTGTCCCGCGACGAGTGCCTGGCCCTGGTCGGCGCCGGGGTCGACGACTGGGGCGGGGTGTCGCCGCTGACGCCCGACCACGTGAACCCGGAGCGGCCGTGGCCCGCGCTCGACGAGCTGGCCGACGTCACCGCCGAGGCGGGATACGAACTGGTGCAGCGGCTGACCGCCCAGCCGAGATACGTGCAGGCGGGCGCGGCGTGGATCGACCCGCGGGTGCGCGGCCACGTCATGGCGCTGGCCGATCCGGCTACCGGGCTGGCCCGCGACGTCAACCCGGTGGGGCTGCCGTGGCAGGAGCCCGACGACGTCGCGTCCGCCGGGCGGACCGACCTCAACGAGGCGATCGACACCGAGGGCCGCGCGACCGAAGCCCGCAGCGACCTGGACAGCGCGTTCGGCGACTGGGAATCGATCCGCGCCCACGTCCACGAGTTGGCCGCACGGACCCCCGAGCGCATCGATACCGACGTGCTCGCCGCGCTGCGGGCGGCCGAGCGCAATCCCGCCGGCTGCACCGACGGCGAATACCTGGCGCTGGCCACCGCCGACGGGCCCGCGTTGGAAGCCGTTGCCGCGCTGGCGGATTCGCTGCGCCGCGACACCGTCGGTGACGATGTGACGTTCGTGGTGAACCGCAACATCAACTTCACCAACATCTGCTACACGGGTTGCCGGTTCTGCGCGTTCGCGCAGCGCAAGGGTGACGCCGACGCGTATTCGCTGTCGACGCAAGAGGTGGCCGACCGCGCGTGGGAGGCGCACGTCGAGGGCGCCACCGAGGTGTGCATGCAGGGCGGGATCGACCCCGAGTTGCCGGTCACCGGCTACGCCGATCTGGTCCGCGCCGTCAAGGCGCGGGTGCCGTCCATGCACGTGCACGCGTTCTCGCCCATGGAGATCGCCAACGGCGTGACCAAGAGCGGGCTGAGCGTGCGCGAGTGGCTGATCAGCCTGCGCGAGGCCGGACTGGACACCATCCCCGGCACCGCTGCCGAGATCCTGGACGACGAGGTGCGCTGGGTGCTCACCAAGGGCAAGCTGCCGACGTCGGAATGGATCGACATCGTCACCACCGCGCACGAGGTGGGCCTGCGCTCGTCGTCGACGATGATGTACGGCCACGTGGACAGCCCGCGGCACTGGGTCGCCCACCTCAACGTGCTGCGCGGGATCCAGGATCGCACCGGCGGGTTCACCGAGTTCGTGCCGCTGCCGTTCGTGCACCAGAGCTCGCCGCTGTATCTGGCCGGCGCCGCCCGGCCCGGTCCCACCCACCGCGACAACCGGGCCGTGCACGCGCTGGCGCGAATCATGTTGCACGGCCGGATATCCCAAATTCAGACCAGCTGGGTGAAGCTGGGCGTCGAGCGCACCCAGGTGATGCTCAACGGCGGCGCCAACGATCTGGGCGGCACGCTGATGGAGGAGACCATCTCGCGGATGGCCGGCTCGGAGCACGGGTCGGCCAAGACCGTCGAAGAGCTGACGGCCATCGCCGAAGGGATCGGGCGCCCGGCGCGTCAGCGCACCACGACGTACGCCCCGCGGGCGGCGTAGCGGCGCTTGCGTGTCACCGGCGGCGGGTATAACCGACGCCGTGAAGCAAGACATCGACCAGGACCGGTTCCCGGAGTGGCGGCCGTTCGTCGACGCGGTGCAGCGGCGGCGGCCCGACGCCGGAACCTGGTGTGAGGCATGGACAGTGCGCGACATCGTCATCCATCAGGCGGGCAACGCCGAGGAGCTCGCCCGGGTGCTGGGCGCGCACTTGGCCGGTGAAACCGTCGGCACGCGCTCCTTCGAGGAGCGCGAGGGACCGCTGCGCGCCCTGACCGACGCCCAGTTGTGGGACGCCCTGCTCGACCGGATGGCCACCCTGAGCGCCGTCTCGGCGGAGGCCGACGCCGTGCCGCAGGACACCGACGTGGCCTGGACGGGCCGCACGATGAAGGTGCCCTGGTTCGCCGAGCACATGCGCGAGGAGCTGGTGCTGCACGGCTGGGACATCACCGGTGATGATGCCGCCGCCCAGGCGCGGCTGGCCGAGCCCTGGATGACCACCCACAGCGTCCTGGCGGTCGGCAAGCCGCTGCTGGTCAAGGGCGCCAAGCGGCTACGGCCGGACGAACGCGTCGAGGCGCGGCTGCGGACCCCCGGCACCGACGACGTGTTGATCAGCGCCGAGGCGGACCGGACCGCCATCGAACTCAGGCAACCCGAGGGACCCGCCACGCTGGAAACCGATCCGGCCGCGCGCGTGCTGCTGCTCTGGGGGCGTAAGCCCGCGGACCCGTCGCGCATCTGCAGCCGCGTCGGACCGGAAACCCTGGGCCGCGTCCGCGGCCTGCTCAGCGGTTACTGACTCAGAAGTTGTTACAGGTGACGGCGACCTGGTTGATGTCGTCGTAGTACTTCATCGCCGACGGCATCGCCTGGATCTGCTGGGCCATCTGCTGGCGCTTCGGCGGCGGCGCGGCCAGGAAGTTGCGGATGTAGGACTGCGCGATCGGCGAGTTGTTCAGCTGCGCGGCCGCCGCCGGGTCGGTGGCGTTGAGCGCCGCGATCACCTGCCCGTAGTTGCACGTGGTGTTGATGATCGCGTCCGACGGGTCCGCGGATGCGATCCCGGCGCCGGCGGTCAACGCCACTGCAGCGCTACCCACCGCAACGGTCAATTTGGTCAACGACAGCCTCATGTGTGGACACCTTCCCCGTTAATGCACCGCTTTTAAAGGCGACGACATCTGCCCAGCGGTTGCCGTCTTCCGGTCGAGGCTACCAGGCGCCACGACCGTGCTTCCATCTCAACGAATATCGCCGAACCCGGCTGGACTGCGACTATGCGCAGGTCGGCGGCCCGGGGGCGGTGTTCGCCCTTGGCGAAACGGGCCCCGGTCGCGGCTTGCGAGACTGGTGGTCTTAAATCGTCGATTCAACGGGCGTGCCAAGTGGTTGACGTGTATGTGCAACGTCTAGTATCAGTAACCGAAAGCTTTGTCTGGAGCGGCCGGAAGCACCGGGCGCGAGCCGAAGAGCAGCCCACACCGCAGTACATGGAGGAGACGTCTGTGACCTACACGATCGCCGAGCCCTGTGTCGACATCAAAGACAAGGCATGCATCGAGGAGTGCCCCGTCGACTGCATCTACGAGGGCGCGCGGATGCTGTACATCCACCCCGACGAGTGTGTCGACTGCGGTGCGTGCGAGCCCGTCTGCCCCGTCGAAGCGATCTACTACGAAGACGACGTGCCCGAGCAGTGGAGCCAGTACACGCAGATCAACGCCGACTTCTTCACCGAGCTCGGGTCGCCGGGCGGCGCCGCCAAGGTCGGCATGACCGAGAACGACCCGCAGGTGGTCAAGGACCTGCCGCCGCAGGGCGAGGGCGACTGAGCGGGCCGGTGCTGGATAAGCCCGGGGCGCGGCCGCGAGCCACCCGCGGGCGGGTCTCGGCGGCCCTGCCGGAATTCCCCTGGGACACACTGGCTGGGGCGAAGGCGCTGGCTGTCGCGCATCCCGACGGCATCGTCGACCTGTCCGTCGGCACCCCGGTGGACCCGGTCGCGCCGGTGATCTCCGACGCGTTGGCGGCCGCCGGTTCCGCGTCCGGCTACCCCGCCACCGCCGGCACCCCGCGACTGCGCGAGGCGGCGGTCGCCGCCCTGGCGCGGCGCTTCGGCATCACGGGGCTGACCGAGGCCGCCGTCCTGCCGGTGATCGGAAGCAAGGAACTCATCGCCTGGCTGCCGAGCCTGCTCGGACTCGGGCCCGCGGACGCGATCGTGGTGCCCGAGCTGGCGTACCCGACCTACGACGTCGGGGCCCGGCTGGCCGGCGCGACGGTGCTGCGCGCGGATTCGCTGACCCAGCTCGGCCCGCAATCGCCGGCCCTGGTCTACCTGAACTCGCCGAGCAACCCCACCGGGCGTGTGCTGGGCGTCGACCACCTGCGCAAGGTGGTCGGCTGGGCGCGCGACCGGGGCAGCATCGTGGCCTCCGACGAGTGCTACCTGGGGCTGGGCTGGGAGGCCCAACCGCTGTCCATCCTGCATCCCTCGGTGTGCGACGGCGACCATGCCGGGCTGCTCGCGATCCACTCGCTGTCGAAGAGCTCGTCGCTGGCCGGCTACCGCGCCGGGTTCGTCGCCGGTGACCCCGATCTGGTGGCCGAGCTGCTGGCGGTGCGCAAACACGCCGGGATGATGGTCCCGACGCCGGTGCAGGCGGCCATGGTGGCCGCCCTCGACGACGACGCCCACGAGCGGGCGCAGCGCGAACGGTACGAGCGGCGGCGGGCCGCGTTGCTGCCGGCCCTGCGCGCCGCCGGATTCGCCGTCGAGGATTCCGAGGCCGGCCTGTACCTGTGGGCCACCCGCGCCGAGCCATGCGCCGACAGCGTCACCTGGCTGGCCGAACGGGGCATCCTGGTGGCGCCCGGCCACTTCTACGGCCCGCGCGGCGCACAGCACGTCCGCGTCGCGCTGACGGCCACCGACGAGCGGATCGCCGCCGCGGTGCACCGGCTCGCCTAGCAAGCCGCCACCGGGACGGCGGCGACCGTGCACAATGCATCGGAGGTGTTCGCCCGCTCGAGTTAAGGACGGTGGTCGTGACCACGTCGGCCGGCAAGCTACGGATCCCGCTTTCGGTCGGGGACATCGCCAAGCGGGTGTTCCTGGGCAAGCCGCTGGTCACCGAGGACATCGCCTCCGAGAAGTTGTCGAATCCAGTTGCCCTGGGCGCGCTTTCGCCGGACGCGGTCTCGTCCGTCGCTTATGGCCCCGAGCAGATCCTGATCGAGTTGCTGCCCCACGCGGGGCTGGCCGCCTTCGTGTTGTTGCTTCCGATCACCGGTGTCATCCTGCTCATCCTGGTGCTGGTGGCCGCCTCGTATCGCCAGGTGGTGATGGCGTACACCCGAGCGGGCGGCTCCTACATCGTCGCCCGCGAGAATTTCGGTCCCCGGGTGGCGCAGATCGCCGCCGCCGCGCTGCTGATCGACTACGTGGTCACCGTCGCGGTGCAGTCGGCGGCCGGGACGGTCGCGGTGGTGTCGGCCGTCCCCTCGCTGGGCCCGTACAGCCTGGAAATCACGGTCGGGGTGGTGCTCGCCATCTGCTACGCGAACCTGCGTGGGCTGAAGGAGGCGGGCCTGCCGTTCGCGCTCGCCACCTACGCCTTCATCGGCATGGTCGGCCTGACCATCGTGGTCGGCGTCATCCGCGCGGCCCTGGGCAATCTGCCGATCTACGATCCCGCGCACCTGTCCGGAACCGTGCCCGTTCACCAGGGCAACGGCCTGGTGCTGGGGGCCACGATCTTGGTGTTGCTGCGAGCCTTCGCCAACGGGGGCTCGTCCCTGACGGGGGTGGAGGCCATCTCCAACACCGTGGATCACTTCCGAAAGCCTCAGGGCCGCAACGCCCGCCGAGTGCTCACCGCCATGGCCACCATCCTCGGCCTGCTGCTGGCCGGCGTCGCCTATCTGGCCCACGTCACACACGCCACGCCGTATCTCACCGAATACCCGTCGGTGCTCTCGCAGATCGGGCGCGCCGTCTTCGGCAACGGCGTGCTCGGCAATGTCTTCTACACCCTGGTCCAGGCCGCGACAGCCGCCATCCTGTTCACCGGCGCGAACACCAGCTTCAACGGATTCCCGGCGCTGGCCAGTTTCGTCGCCGAGGACCGCTTCCTGCCGCGCCAACTCACCAAACGCGGGCACCGGCTGGTCTTTTCGAACGGCATCATCACCCTGACCGCGCTGTCGGTGCTGCTGCTCGTGGTGACGGGCGGCTCGGTCAACGCGCTGGTCCCGTTCTACGCGATCGGCGTGTTCACCGGGTTCTCGATGGCCGGCTACGGCATGACCAAACACCATCTGACGCACCGCGAACCGGGATGGCGCCGCCGCCTGGCGATCAACCTGTCCGCGGCGATCCTGTCCACGATCGTCGTCGGCATCTTCGCGGTCGCGAAATTCACCGAGGGCGCGTGGCTGGTGGTCGTGGTTTTCCCGCTGCTGGTGTTCATCCTGACCCGGCTCAACCGCGAATACCGCGCCGAGGCCGCCATTCTCGAGATGTTCCGCACCGACCGCCCGGAGCTGGTGAAGTACGCGCGGCACCGGGTGTTCGTGTTCGTCGACTCCGTCGACCTGGCGGTGATCGAAGCGTTGCGCTACGGCAGGGGACTGCGTGCCGACGAGCTGACGGCGGTGCACTTCATGGTGGACCCGGCCCACGCCGCCGTCCTGCGAAAGCGTTGGGACCACTTCGATCTGGATACCCCGCTGCGGGTCGTCGATTGCCCGGACCGGCGGATCATCCGGGCCGCGCAGCTGTTTGTCGCCAAGGCCCGCGACGAACAAGCGCGCACCAACGTGACCGTGCTCCTGCCGCGCCGGACCTTCGGGCGGCTGCTGGGGCGGCTGTTGCACGACCGCACCGCGGACAAGATCTCCAGCGCGGTGAGCCTGATCCCCGACGCGGCGGCGACCATCGTGCCGTACGACGTGGAATCGCGGATCAGGGAGGCCTACCCCGACACCGTCGAGCAACGGATCGCCGGCGAGATCGACAAGCTCGAGGCGTGGGTGTCCAAGGGTGAGGACGAGAAGGTGGACGCCTACGAGCACCCGGAGCGCCCGGCGTCGGTCATCCTGGTGGCCGGCCTGATCTCCGGCCAACGGGCCACCGTCGAGGGCCGGGTCAGCGAGGTCGAGGACGTCAACGACCGGGGGCGCACCCTGCGCGAGGTCGTCGTCGGGGACAACAGCGGGGAATTGACGATCACCTTCCGGCCCGGCCACGGTGGCGCCGACATCCAGCCCGGCCAGGTTTTGCGGGTCAGCGGGAAGGCCCGGCAATCGGGCACCCGGCCCATCACGATGGTGGACCCGACCTATCGGGTGATCGAGGACCCGGCCGACGCCGTCGGATCCGGCGAATCCGACAAATCCGGTGATGGCGGAGAGACATAACCTTCGCGAATAAGGTTCCCCGCCAAGTCCTTTCGCCCCCGCGCGTGCGGGCACGCCAGCGCCACCCGAGTTTCGCCCGATGTCGACCCGAGACCGGTTGTGCGCCCGAAATTTTCCAACCGCGCAGCGCACGGAGTTCGGGTCGCTAAGCTGATACCGCACTTTACGAATCCTGAGCCCGGATGCGTGAGCGGTGGTGCGCCCATGCGCACGGGGGGGCTCTGCCGAGCATTCGTACGGCCGCCGACCGCCCACCAGCGGAGAACAGGGGACCGCACGTTGCCTCTCGCGAACGCCACCCCCGTTGCCGTGATCGGCATGGCCTGCCGGCTTCCCGGCGGCATCGACTCGCCGCAACAGCTGTGGGACGCGTTGTTGCGCGCAGAGGATTTCGTCGGCGAGATTCCCGCCGACCGGTGGGACGCCGACCTGTATTACGACCCCGAGCCCGGAGTGCCGGGCCGGTCGGTGACGCGGTGGGGGGCCTTCCTGGACGACGTCGGCGGTTTCGACTGCGATTTCTTCGGCATGACCGAGCGCGAGGCCACCGCGATCGACCCGCAGCACCGGTTGCTGCTGGAGACGTCCTGGGACGCCATCGAGCACGCGGGCCTCGATCCCGCGGGTCTGGCCCACTCGCAGACCGGGGTCTTCGTCGGACTGACCCACGGCGATTACGAACTGCTCTCCGCCGACTGCGGTGCCGCCGAGGGGCCGTACGGATTCACCGGGACTTCCAACAGCTTCGCCTCGGGGCGGGTCGCCTACACGCTGGGTTTGCACGGCCCGGCGGTCACCGTGGACACCGCGTGCTCGTCGGGGTTGATGGCCGTCCACCAGGCCTGCGGCAGCCTGAACAGCGGGGAAAGCGACCTTGCCCTCGCGGGGGGCGTCGCCGTGACGCTGGAACCGCGCAAGTCCGTGTCGGGCTCGCTGCAGGGCATGCTGTCGCCGACCGGCCGCTGCCACGCCTTCGACGTGGCGGCCGACGGCTTCGTGTCCGGCGAGGGCTGCGTCATGCTGCTGCTCAAGCGGCTCGACGACGCGCAGCGCGACGGTGACCGCATCCTGGCCGTGCTGCGCGGCACCGCCGCGAACCAGGACGGCCGCACCGTGAACATCGCGGCGCCGTCGGAAACCGCCCAGGTGGGCGTCTACCGCAAGGCCCTGGCGGCCGCCGGCGTCGACCCGGCCACCGTTGGCTTCGTCGAGGCGCACGGGACCGGCACGCCGGTCGGCGATCCCATCGAGTACTCGAGCCTGGCCGCCGTGTACGGGACCGAGGGGCCGTGCGCGCTGGGCTCGGTGAAGACGAACTTCGGCCACCTGCAGTCGACGTCGGGACCGCTGGGGCTGATGAAGGCGATCCTCGCGCTGCGGCACGGCATGGTGCCGCGGAACCTGCACTTCACCCGCCTGCCCGACGGGATGGCCGAGATCGAAACCGAACTCTTTGTGCCGCAGGCCAATACGTCCTGGCCCACCGACGGTCACCACCCGCGCCGCGCCGCGGTGTCGTCGTACGGCATATCCGGCACGAACGTGCACGCCGTCTTGGAGGAGGCGCCGCCGCACGGTGCGGGGGAGCCGGCGCCGGTTAGCGCCGCGGCGTTGCTGTTTGCCGTGTCGGCCACGTCGGCCGAACAGTTGCGTGCCACGGCCGCCCGCCTCGCGGCCTGGGTCGACGAGCACGCCGGCGCCGTAAGCATGCGCGACCTCGGCTACACCCTGGCGCGCCGGCGCGCGCACCGGCCGGTGCGGACGGTGGTGTCGGCGAGCGACTTCGGTGAGCTGAGCGCGGCCCTGCGCGACGTCGCCGACGGCGATTTGCCCTACCAGCCCGCCGTCGGGCAGGACGATCGTGGGCCCGTGTGGGTGTTCTCCGGGCAGGGTTCGCAATGGCCGAGGATGGGCGCCGAACTGCTGGCGAGGGAGCCGGTGTTCGCCGCGACGATCGCCACGTTGGAGCCGCTGATCGCCGCGGAATCGGGTTTCTCGGTCACCGAGGCCATGTCGGCGCCGGAGGTGGTCACCGGCATCGACCGCGTGCAGCCGACGATCTTCGCGATGCAGGTCGCCCTGGCCGAGACGATGAAGTCCTACGGGGTGCGCCCCGGCGCCGTGATCGGGCATTCGCTCGGTGAATCCGCCGCGGCGGTCGTCGCCGGCGGCCTGTCGCTCGAAGACGGCGTGCGCGTCATCTGCCGCCGCTCGGCGCTGATGGCGCGCATCGCCGGCAGCGGCGCCATGGCGTCGGTGGAACTGGCCGGCCAACAGGTGCTCTCGGAACTGTCCATCCGCGGCATCACCGACGTGGTCCTGTCGGTGGTCGCCTCGCCCACGTCGACGGTCGTGGGCGGCGACGCGCAGACGATCCGGGATCTGGTCGCGGCCTGGAGCGAGCAGGACGTGCTGGCGCGTGAGGTGGCGGTGGACGTGGCCTCGCACTCGCCGCAGGTGGAACCGATCCTCGACGAACTCCTCGAGGCCCTCGCCGGCCTCGAGCCGAGGGAGTCCGACGTTCCCTACTACTCGGCCACGCTGTGGAACCCCCGCGAACGCCCGTCGTTCACCGCCGACTACTGGGCCGAAAACTTGCGCCACACCGTGCGATTCGCGGCGGCGGTACAGGCCGCCCTCAAGGACGGGTTCCGCGTCTTCGGGGAGCTGGCGCCGCATCCGTTGCTCACCCATGCCGTCGAGCAGAACGCCGGCGCCCTCGACACGCCGATCGCGGCGCTGGCGGCCATGCGCCGGGAGCAAGAGCTGCCGGCCGGATTGCGTGGTTTCGTCGCCGACGTGCACAGCGCCGGCGCCGCGGTCGACTTCTCGGTGCAGTACCCCACCGGCCGCCTGCTGGACGCCCCGCTCCCGGCCTGGACGCACCGCACCCTGATGTTGCGCCGCGAGGCAAAAGAGCAGGCGCACGGCGCGTCGGTCCACGCCGTCCATCCGCTGCTGGGTGCGCACGTCCACCTGCACGAGGAACCCGAGCGCCACGTCTGGCAGTCCGACGTCGGCACCGAGGCGCACCCATGGCTCGGCGACCACCAAATCCACCGCGTGGCAGCGCTTCCCGGTGCCGCCTACTGCGAAATGGCGCTGGCCGCCGCGCGGGCGACCCTCGGCGGCCAGGCCGAGGTCCGCGACATCACGTTCGACCAGACGCTGTTGCTGGACGGGCAGACTCCGGCATCGTCGACCGCCACGGTCACCGCTCCCGGCGTCCTGGAATTCACCGTGGACACCCACGCCGACGGCGAACGCGTTCGCCGGGCGGCCGCGGTCCTGCACGCCCCACCGGTAACCGATGGGGCCGCGCCGCGGCAGCCGCCCGCCCGCGACCTGGTCACGTTGATCGCCAATCACCCGTCCGGCACCGACGGCGGCGAACTGCGAAAGGCGTTCGGCGCCATCGGAATTCAGTACGGCCCGGCCTTCTCGGGCCTGGCCGCGGCGCGCAACTCCGATGCGGGCGCGGGTACCGTGCTTGCCGAGGTGGCGCTACCCGGAGCGATCCGCTCCCAGCAGTCGGGTTACGGCATCCACCCCGCGCTGCTGGACGCGTGCTTCCAGTCGGTCGTCGTTCATCCCGAGGTGCAGAAGGCGAGCGCGGAGGGTCTGCTGCTACCGGTCGGCGTGCGCCGCCTGCGCAGTCATGCCTCGACGCGCAACGCGCAATACTGCCTCGCGCGGGTAACGTCGTCGCGCCCCGGCGAGTGCGAGGCGGACATCGACGTGCTGGACTCCTCCGGCGCCGTGCTGCTGACCGTCGAGGGGCTGCGCCTGGCCGGTGGCGCCGCCGAGGGCGACCGGGCGCGCCGGCTGCTGGGCGAGCGGTTGTTGACCATCGAATGGGAGACCCGCAGGCTTCCCGACCCGTCGCGCGGCGAGCCCGGATCGTGGCTGCTGCTCAGCGCCGGTGAGGTGACCGATCCGCTGACGGCGCAACTCGGCGAGGCGTTGTCCGACGGCGCCCAATGCACCACGGTGGCGCTGCCGCCCGGGTCGGCGAAGACCCCACAGCTGCGCACGCTGCTGGCGAGAAACGGCCCGGCCGCCTCGAACGGGCACGGGCCGCTCAAGGGCCTGACCGGTGTCGTCGTGGTGACCGCGCCACCCGCCGGCGACGCCGACCCGACCCGGGGCGGCCGCGACTACGTCTCGCACCTGGCGACCATCGCCCGCGAGCTCTCCGAGTTGCCGGGCGAATCACCCCGGCTCTTCGTGGTGACCAGGAACGCCGCGAACGTGACCACCGGCGACGTGGCCAACCTGGAGCAGACCGGGCTGCGCGGGCTGCTGCGGGTGATCGATTCCGAGCACCCGCACCTGAGCGCCACCCAGATCGACGTCGAGGCCGCGACCGATGCCAAACATGTTGCCCTGCAGCTGAAGAGCGGCTCGGAGGAGGACGAGACCGCCTGGCGGCACGGCGAGTGGCACACCGCGCGGCTGCGGTCGGCTCCGCTGCGTCCGGCCGACCGCCAGACCACCGTCGTCGACCACGAGCGGGACGGCGTGCGCCTGCAGATCCGCACCCCGGGCGACCTCGAATCGCTGGAGTTCGTCGCGTTCGACCGCGTCCCGCCCGGGCCGGGGGAGATCGAGGTCGCCGTCACCGCGTCCACCATCAACTTCGCCGATGTGCTGCTCGCCTTCGGCCGCTATCCCACCTTCGAGGGCTACCAGCAGCAGTTGGGCGGCGACTTCGCCGGGGTGGTCACCGCCGTCGGGCCGGACGTCACCGGGCCTAGGGTGGGTGATCGGGTCGGCGGCATCTCCCGCAACGGCTGCTGGGGCACGTTCGTCATCGCCGACGCGCGGCACGCGGTCGTCCTGCCGCCCGGCCTGCCGCTGGACGCCGCGGCCGCGGTACCCACCGCCGCGGCGACCGCGTGGTACGGGCTGCACGATCTGGCCCGGGTCGCACCCACCGACAAGGTCCTCATCCACTCCGGCACCGGTGGCGTCGGGCAGGCCGCCATCGCGATCGCCCGCGCCGCCGGTTGCGAGATCTTCGCCACCGCGGGCAGCCCGCAGCGCCGGCAACTGCTGCGCGACATGGGAATTGAACACGTCTACGATTCGCGCAGCACGGAGTTCGCCGAGCAGATCCGCCGGGACACCGACGGTTACGGCGTCGACGTGGTGCTCAACTCGCTGCCCGGCGCCGCGCAGCGCGCGGGAATCGAATTGCTGGCCTTCGGCGGCCGGTTCATCGAGCTGG
Organism: Mycobacterium sp. E2989; assembly: GCF_001667595.1. NCBI lineage: Bacteria > Bacillati > Actinomycetota > Actinomycetes > Mycobacteriales > Mycobacteriaceae > Mycobacterium > Mycobacterium sp. E2989. The sequence continues at coordinate 40,773 of NZ_LZJX01000052.1, forward strand.
GCAAGCGCGACATCTACGGCGACACCCGCCTTGGGCTTTATCCGTTCCGCCGCAACCTGTCCCTGTTCGCGGTCGACCTGGCGCTGCTGACGGTCACCCATCCCGAGACGGTCCGACGGCTGCTGACCACGGTGTACCAGCGCACGGGCGACGGCGAGTTGCCGCGGCCGCGGACCACCCACTTCCCGATCCACGACGCGGCCGCCGCGGTCCGGCTGGTCGGCGCCGCCGGCCACACCGGCAAGGTGGTGCTCGACGTGCCGCGGGCCGGGCGCAGCGTGGCCACGGTTCCCCCGGAACAGGTGCGGCCGTTCCGCGGCGACGGCGCCTACATCGTCACCGGCGGTATCGGCGGGCTGGGACTGTTCCTGGCCGGTGAGATGGCCTCCCGGGGAGCCGGGCGGCTCGTGCTCAACTCCCGTTCGGCGCCCGACGCGCGGGCGCGGCAAGCCATTGAGCGCCTGACCGCCGGCGGGGCCGACATCGTGGTGGAGTGTGGCGACATCGCCGAGCCGGGCACGGCCGCACGCCTGGTGGCGTGCGCGACCGCGACGGGACTGCCGGTGCGCGGCGTGTTGCACGCGGCGGCGGTGGTCGAGGACGCCACGCTGACCAACGTCACGGACGAACTGGTCGAACGGTGCTGGGCGCCAAAGGTTTACGGTGCCTGGAACCTGCATCACGCCACGGCGGGGCAGCCGCTGGACTGGTTCTGCGCGTTCTCGTCGGCGGCCGCGCTCGTCGGCTCCCCGGGGCAGGGCGCCTACGCGGCGGCCAACAGCTGGCTGGACGCGTTCGCGCACTGGCGCCGCGCGCAGGGGCTGCCGGGCAGCGCGATCGCCTGGGGCGCGTGGTCCGAGGTGGGGCGGGCCACCGCCCTGGCGGAGGGCGCCGGCATCGCCATCAAGCCCGCCGAGGGCTTCCACGCCTTCGAGTCGCTGCTGCGCTACGACCGCGCTTACTGCGGCTACGCGCCGATCACGGGAACGCCGTGGTTGACCTCGTTCGCGCAGCGCAGCCGGTTCGCCGAGGCGTTCCGGTCGTCGGGTCAGGGCGACCCGGACACGGGCAGATTCCTCGCCGAGCTCAAGGGGTTGCCCCGCGAGGAATGGCCCACCGCCATCCGTCGGCTGGTGTCCGGCCAGATCAGCCTGTTGCTCAGGCGCACAATCGATCCCGATCGTCCCCTGTCCGACTACGGGCTGGATTCGCTCGGCAATTTGGAACTGCGCACCCGCATCGAAACCGAAACGGGCGTGCGCATCAGCCCCACCAAGATCACCACCGTGCGGGATCTGGCGGAGCATCTGTGCGACGAGCTCGCCGCCACCGAACTCGCACCGTCGGCATCCTGACGCAATTCGACTCATCGCGGTCGTAACCGTTGCCGTCACGGTCGGGCAAGGCCACCCCGCGGCCAGGCGAGCCGGCAGCCGCCGCGCGGTGGCGGGGCCCGTCAAATCTCCTGTAAATTGGCCATCTTAAGTAGCCGAATGGCTACAACCCGGTTTGACTGGCGAGCGGACGTGGTGAGGGGCTGAGCATGTCGGACAACATCACCTGGCACGAACACCACATCAGCCGCAGCAGCCGGGAACAACTCAACGGGCACCGGGGCTGCGTCCTCTGGTTCACCGGGCTCAGCGGCAGCGGCAAGAGCACGGTGGCCAACACCGTCGAGCAGAAGCTCTACGAGCGGGGCGTCCGCAGCTATCTGCTGGATGGGGACAACGTCCGCTACGGGCTCAACGCGGGCCCGGGAACCCTCGAACCGCGCCACGGGGCCGAGTTCGCCAAGAGGTTCGGTCTGGGCTTCTCCGCCCAGGATCGCGAGGAGAACATCCGGCGGATCGGGGCGGTGTCCAAGCTGTTCTGCGAGGCCGGCATCATCGCGTTGACCGCCTTCATCAGCCCCTACCGGCGCGATCGCGACGCGGTCCGCGAAACGCTGGTCGAAGGCGACTTCCAGGAAATCTTCATCGACACCCCGATAGAGATCTGCGAAAAGCGGGATCCCAAGGGGCTTTACCAGAAGGCGCGGGCCGGGGAGATCAAGGGATTCACCGGCATCGACGACCCGTACGAGGCTCCGGTGCAGCCCGAGTTGCGACTCGAGGGCGGCCAGAAGGACGCGGACACGCTGGCCGAGGAAGTGATCGCCCACCTCGAGAAGGTGGGTGTGATCCCGGCCCTGGCCCGCAGCCGGGAGGGGTTTAGCAAACCGGGATAACGGGCATCAAGGCGGACTGCTCGAACACCACTCGAAGCGAGGTCATCAGATGAGCTATACGGGCCACAACGGGAAACCGATCGTGGAAAGGGTGGCCACGGCCGGCGCCGCCGACCTGATCAAAGGCCTGCCCCGGGTGCCCATTTCGAAGGCGACCGCGCACGAGGTGATCAGCCTGTCGTATGGCTTCTTCACGCCGCTGACGGGGTTCATGGGCCGCCAAGAGGTCGACACCACGCTGGACAAGATGGCGCTGCCGGACGGCACGCTGTGGAGCATCCCGATCGTGTTCGACCTGTCCTCCGACGAAATCGAGGAGCTGGGGATCGAAGAGGGCCGCAGCGTCGTCCTCGAGTATCTCGGGGCCCCGATGGCCACCTTCGAGGTCGCCGAGATCTACTCCTACGACCTGCAGCACTTCGCCGAGAAGACCTACGGCACAACCGATCCCCGGCACCCGGGGGTGAAGAAGACGCTCGCGTACGCGAACCGATTCATCGCCGGGGACATCACGCTGATCAACGAGCCGGTCTTCAACGAGCCGTTCAAGAGTTTCTGGCTCACCCCCAAGCAGCATCAGGACGCCTTGGCGGAGAAGGACTGGAAACACGTCGTCGCCCACCAGACCCGCAACGTCCCGCACACCGGTCACGAGGCGCTGATGAAGCAGGCGTGGCTGGCCGCGAACGAGGACATGCCCGTCGACAACCTGAACACCGGCGTGCTGGTGAACGCGATCATCGGCCAGAAGCGGGTGGGGGACTACATCGACGAGGCGATCCTGCTGACGCAGGACGAGTTGCGCAAGAGCGGCTACTTCCGCGAGGACGTGCACAAGGTGACCTTCACGCTGTGGGACATGCGCTATGCGGGCCCGCGCGAGGCGATCTTCCATGCGATCCTGCGGACCAACCTCGGCTGCACCCACCACATGTTCGGTCGCGACCACGCCGGCGTCGGCGACTTCTACCACCCCTACGACTCGCAGAACCTGCTGCAGGATCACCGCTCGGACCTCGGCATCAAACCGGTGTTCCTGCGGGAGAACTGGTACTGCCCCGAATGCCGCGAGGTGACCAACTCGGCGCTGTGCGGTCACGACACACACGCGCAGAGCTTCAGCGGCAGCCTGATCCGCAGCATCCTCACCGACGAGGTGAAGCCGACCCAGCAGGTCATGCGGCACGAGGTGTTCGAGGTCGTGCTGGAGTCCGCCGCGAAATACGGTCAGGGCTCACCGTTCGTCACCGAGGAATACCTGGCGAACCGGCTGCCGGTGTTCACGCTCAACCAGCTGGAGGGGGCCGAATCATGAGCGCCGCCAAGAAGATCAAGGTCAACGTCTGGATCAACGAGGAACGGCTGGAGGCGCTGGCGAAAGCGGGAATGGCCGATTCGGCGAAGGACGCCTTCGCCGGCATGAAGCTCCTGGAGATCTACACCACCGAGGAGCAGAAGGACCTTGTGTTGCAACGCTTTCCGGGGGCCAAGTACGACTCCGCCACCACCAAGTCCATCGAGCTACTGCCGAAGAAGGCCAAGGACCGGCTGCTCGAGCTGTCGATCAACATGCACTCGACCGGCCCGGACGTGATGGGCCGTTTCCTGGACGAATCGCAAACCTAGCGGGCCGCTCAGGCGTCCAGCCGGGTGAACTCCTGGCGGCGATACTGTTCGACACAGGCGGCCCGGCGGATCTTGCCGCTCGTCGTGGTCGGAATCGACCCCGGTGAGACCAGCACGAGATCGGCGACATTCAGACCGTGCGAGTTGGAAATCGCCGCGGTGACATTGTTTTTGACGACGGCGAGCCGGCGCAGCGCCTCCTCGTCGGAATCGCCGCGCTTCTTCATTTCGATGATGGTCACCAGCTTCTCGGTCTCGTCCAGCGCGACGGAGATGGCCGCGACCCGCCCCCCGGTGATCTCCTGGACCGTCGACTCGATGTCCTCGGGATAGTGGTTGCGCCCGTAGACGATCAACAGGTCCTTCGTCCGGCCGACGATGAACAGCTCGCCCTCGGAAACGAAGCCGAGGTCGCCGGTGCGCAGCCACGGTCCCTCGGGCGTGCCCGGCGACGGGTCGGCCAGCATGCCGCCGAACGTGCGCGCGGTCTCCTCGGGCTTCTGCCAGTAGCCGGCGGCCACGTTCTCGCCGTGCACCCAGATCTCGCCGACCGAACCCGGCGGGCATTCCTGGTGGGTATCGGGGTCCACGATCCGCACCGCCGGCGACTCGGGCATGCCGTAGCTGAACAGCGGTGAGCCGGTCTCGGCCGAACACCGCTGGGCGGTGCCGTCGGACAACTTCTCGGCGTCGAAGTGCGCGATCTCGGGCGGGCCGCTCGCGATGCGGCTCGAGACGTACACGGTGGCCTCGGCCAGACCGTAGGAGGGGTGCATCATGTTCTCGCGAAAGCCGTACGGGGCGAACCGTTTACAGAACCGCTCCAGCGTCGCGGGGTGGATGCGTTCGGCGCCGCTGACGATGCCCAAGACTTTGCCGAGGTCGACGCCGTCGAGGTCGGCGTCCGTCGTCTTTCGGACGGCCAGCTCGAAGGCGAAGTTGGGCGCCGCGGAGATGATCGGGACGCCGATCGACATGGCCTGAATCCACCGCGCCGGGCGCTGGAGGAAGGCCACCGGGCTGGTCAGGTTGGCGCGGTAGCCGGCCAGGATCGGCGCGATGACGCCGAGCACCAGCCCCATGTCGTGGTAGAAGGGCAGCCAGGACACCGCCGCGCTGCCGCGCGGGGGAACGCCGTTGAATTCGGCGAAATAGGCGGTCATCAGCTGCCGGAAGTTCACGTGCAGGTTGCGGTGCGAGATCATCACCCCGGCGGGCACGCGGGTGGAACCGGACGTGTACTGCAGGTACGCCGTGTCGGGGGCCCCGCTGATGCGGATGCTCGGCGCGCCCGGGTCGTCGAGGTTCAGCGCGTCGACCTCGACGGCAACCGGGCCCGGCCCCAGGTACTCGGAAACCGCCCCGGCCACCGGGGACGTGGTGAGGACGACGGTTGGCGTGGTGTCGGCCAGGACGGCGCTCACCCGTTCGTCGTGCGAGCCCGCCGCCGGAACGGACAACGGCACCGCGATCAGCCCGGCCTGCATCGCGCCCAGGAAGGCCACGATGTAGTCCAGCCCCTGCGGGGCGAGGATCACGGCCCGGTCCCCGACGGCGCCGTGCCGCTTGACCTCGTGCGCGACGTTCAGGGTCCGCTGGTAGAGCTGCGCCCACGTCACCGTCTCGGTGACGCCCTCCCAATCGCGTTCGTAGTCGGTGTAGGCGAACACGACATCGTCGGGCTGCAGGCCCGCGCGCTCGCGCAGCAGGGCGACCACGGACGCGTTCGGCATGGCCGTCAGGGTACCGCCTCCCGCCGGGGTGCACCCGGGAGTCGCAAACTCAACGAAAACAGCAGCCGCACCTCGGGATCGGCAAGCGATGTCGACAGCAACCTCTCGATCCGCCGCACGCGGTAGCGAACCGTGTTGGGGTGCACGTGCAGCGACCGCGCGGCGGCGGCGATGTCGCCGAAGCTGTCCAGATACACCCGCAGCGTGTCGGCCAGCGCCGGCTCCCGGGTGCGCAGGCCGACGATCCGCGGGTCGGCCAGGCGCTCCTCGCGGCCAACCAGGCCGAGGATCTCGTCGAGCAGGACGGTGGTGCGCGCCTCGGCCAGCGACGTCACCTGCGGCATCGAAATGGGATGGCGCGCAGCGCTGTCCAGCACCCGGTCCAGTTCGGCGCGCGCGGCGGCGATCCCGGCGAGGCCGGTGACCGGAGCGGCGACGGCGGCGCGCAGCTGCATCCCGAGCTCGGTGCGCATCCCGGCGATGGTGCCGCGCACCCAGGAGGTGGCCGAGCGGGTCGGCGTCTGGGGCAGCAGCACATAGATTCGGGATCCCCGGGAGGCCACCTGGGCGTCCGGCCGAAAAGCGCTGGCGCTGAGCGCCATCACGTCGGGTAACCGAACTTGACGGGCCGCGCCGGCGTCCGCGTCCGCGGTGTCCCAGCCGACCAGCGCCGCGGCGCCGTCGGCGGCCAGGCCGAGTTCGCTTGCGACGGCGGCCACGTCGGGTTCGCCGTCGATCAGGCCCAACAGCTGCTGCACCCGCCGCAGCTGCGTGGAGGGCCGGGCCGCCAACCGCGCCATGATGCGCCCCGCCAGCACCGCGGCGCCGCGCAACATCTCCTCGGCGTCGTCGGCCAGCGGTTGTGCGCCCTGCTGCACCCAGATGGTGCCGGCGAACTCCGGCGGTCGCCGCGCGTCCGCCGCGGGCCGGTAGATCCCGATGGCCAGCCGCGGGCGCAGGCCCAACTCCGGGCGCTCGGCCACCCGCACCACGCCGTCGCCGGCTCGCAGGGCATCGAAAATGCCCCATTGCCCGATCCATTCGAGATGCTCGGGCGGCCCCGCCCTGCCCAGGATGGACAGCCGGCGCAGCTCGTCGGCCTCGTCGTTGGATGCCGAATACGCCAGCACGTGCGATTGGGCGTTTTCGATGCTGACCATGCCGTGAATGCGGTCGGCCAGCGACTGCGCCAGCCCGAACAGGTCCGTGCCCGAGTCCTCGGTCGCGTCGGCGCGGTCGCCGTGATGTTCCAGCACGTGGTTGACCAACTGGTAGAGCCGTTCCCACCGCGCGCGCGGCTCGACGGCCACCACCGCCGACCCCGCCGCGACCGCCGCCGTGACCAAACGGGTCGACGGCTCCTTGGCGAAGATCGCCGCCGGAACGCGCTCGCGCGCCTGCTTGTCCATCCACCGCAGCGCCTCGTCGTCGGCCACGCCGAGCAGGAAGAACACGTCGGCCGAGCCGGCGGCGGCCGCCAGCCCCAGCCGCACGTCGTCGCTGTCGATCAGCGCCGCCGAGCCCACGGCCAGGTCGAGGCCCCGCGGCGCCTCCACCAGGCTGACCAGCGTCGCGTCCAGCGCCAGCAACAGCTGGCCCAGCCCGGTCATTGTCCGATCGTACTACCAAAGGCGGATCATCTTGTCCGATCGGCTAAGTCCGGGCGCCGTCGCGGCGAGGATCCTGGCAGCATGGACGCGATAACCGAGGTGCCGTTGCCGGCCAACGAGCCGGTCCACGATTACGCCCCGCACTCCCCCGAACGTGACCGGCTGCGCGCCGAGTTGGCCGCGCTGGCCGATCACCCCATCGACCTCCCGCACGTCATCGGCGGTCGGCACCGGATGGGCGACGGCGAACGCATAGACGTCGTCCAGCCGCACCGGCACGCCGCGACGCTGGGCACCCTGACCAACGCCGGGCCCGCCGACGCGGCGGCGGCGATCGACGCCGCGACCGCCGCGAAGGCCGGCTGGGCGGCAATGCCTTTCGACGAGCGCGCGGCGGTTTTCCTGCGGGCCGCCGATCTGCTGGCCGGACCGTGGCGGGAGAAGATCGCCGCGGCGACCATGCTCGGCCAGTCCAAGTCCGCCTACCAGGCCGAGATCGACTCGCCCTGCGAGCAGATCGACTTCTGGCGCTTCAACGTGGCGTTCGCGCGCCAGATCCTGGCGCAGCAGCCGATCAGCGGGCCAGGGGAATGGAATCGCAGCGACTACCGCCCGCTGGACGGATTCGTCTATGCGATCACGCCATTCAACTTCACCTCGATCGCCGGCAACCTGCCGACCGCGCCGGCGCTGATGGGCAACACCGTCGTGTGGAAGCCGTCGATCACCCAGACCCTGTCGGCGTATCTGACCATGCAGCTGCTCGAGGCCGCCGGGCTACCGCCCGGCGTGATCAACCTCGTCACCGGCAACGGGTTCGCGGTTTCCGAAGTGGCCCTGGCCGATCCGCGGCTGGCCGGCATCCACTTCACCGGTTCGACGGCCACCTTCCAGCACCTGTGGCAGCAGGTCGGCGCGAACATCGGCCGCTACCGGAGCTATCCGCGGCTGGTGGGGGAGACCGGCGGCAAGGACTTCGTCGTGGCGCACCCGTCGGCGCGCCCGGATGTGTTGCGCACCGCCCTGATTCGCGGCGCGTTCGACTACCAGGGGCAGAAGTGCTCGGCGGCGTCGCGGGCGTTCGTCCCGCTGTCGGTGTGGCGGCGCATCGGCGACGACTTCCTGGGGGAGACCGCCGAGCTGCGCTACGGCGACGTCACCGACCTGACGAACTTCGGGGGCGCGCTGATCGACGAGCGCGCCTTCGCCAAGAACGTCAAGGCCATCGAGCGGGGGAAGAGCGCGGCTCAGGTCACCATCGCGGTGGGCGGCGAATACGACGACAGCGTCGGCTATTTCGTACGCCCCACGGTGTTGCTCTCCGATGACCCGGCCGACGAGTCGTTCGCCACCGAATACTTCGGTCCGCTGCTGTCGGTGCACGTCTACCCCGACGACGACTACGAGCGCATCCTCGACGTCATCGACACCGGCTCGCGATACGCGCTGACCGGAGCGGTGATCGCCGACGATCGCGAGGCGGTGCTGACCGCGCAGGAGCGCCTGCGCTTCGCCGCCGGGAACTTCTACGTCAACGACAAGCCGACCGGCGCGGTCGTCGGGCGCCAGCCGTTCGGTGGTTCGCGCGGCTCGGGCACCAACGACAAGGCCGGGTCGGTGCTGAACCTGTTGCGGTGGACGTCGGCCCGCACCCTCAAGGAGACGTTCGTCCCGGCGACGCGGCACACCTATCCGCACATGGCGGCCGACTGATGGGCCGCGTGTACGCCAGCACCCTGCGGCCGGCGATCATCGCCGCCAGCCGACGCCCGGGGTTGCGCCGGGCCGCCGAAGGGTTGTCGGTCACCCGTCGCGTGGTGCATCGGTTTGTCCCCGGCGAGACCATCGACATCGCGCTGGACAGCGCTGCCGCGCTTCGTAATTCGGGCCGCTATGTCAGCCTGGATTACCTCGGCGAGGACGTCACCGACGCCGACGACGCCGGCGCGGCGGTGCGCGTCTACCTCGATCTGATCGACCGCCTGGGCCGGTGCGACGACCGTGCCGCCGTCTCGCCGCTCGAGGTGTCGGTGAAGCTGTCGGCCCTGGGGCAGGCGCTCGATCGCAACGGCGAGAAGATCGCCCGGGAGAACGCCTGGTCGATCTGCTCGGCCGCCCAGCGGGCCGGGGTGTGGGTGACGGTGGACGCCGAGGACCACACCACGACGGATTCGACGCTGGCGATCGTGCGCGAGTTGCGGGCCGAGTTCGGCTGGCTGGGGGTGGCCCTGCAGGCCTATCTGCGGCGCACGCTCGACGATTGCGAGGAGTTCGCGGCGGCCGGGGCGCGAATCCGGTTGTGCAAGGGCGCATACGACGAACCGGCGGCGGTCGCCCACCGCGACCCCGCCGCCGTCACGGACGCCTACCTGCGCTGCCTGCGGGTGTTGATGGCCGGCTCCGGCTACCCGATGGTGGCCTCTCACGACCCGGCGATCATCGAGGCGGTGCCCGCGCTGGCGCGCGAAGCGGGCCGGTCGGATTTCGAGTACCAGATGCTGTACGGCATTCGCGACGGCGAGCAACGCCGGCTGGCCGCGGCCGGCCATCGCGTCCGGGTCTACGTGCCGTTCGGCACCCAGTGGTACGGGTACTTCATGCGCCGCCTGGCCGAGCGGCCGGCCAACCTGACGTTCTTCTTGCGGGCGCTGGCCCAGCCGTGACGGTCGCAAGCGCGGCGAAGCCGGGCGCAGCGGGCCGTCACTACATTTGCGGGCATTGAGTGTGCGTCGAGGGCTTCGAGCGTGCCGGCTGGGCGACGACAGCCGACGATCACCGCCCTGGCCGCACGCTCGAATCCCACGATTCACACTCGTTGGCCGCGGCTGACCAGGCGTAGCCTTTCGGCCATGAGCCTGGTTATCGAGGCGATGCCCGAACTCGGCATCACCCGGTTCTCGCGCTGGGTCTTCAACTGCTATGTCCTGCACGGCCACGACGGGGTGGTGGTGGTCGACGCCGGGTTGCCGCGGGTCGCCGGCGATCTGGCGGCGACGCTGAATCGGCTCGGCGGCACCGTGCACGCGGTGGTGGCCACCCACGGGCACAGCGACCACGTCGCCGGCGCGGCGGAACTGGCCGCCCGCTACCCCGCGCCGATCTGGCTGCCCGCCGAAACGCTTACCTACCTCGACGGAGCGAAACCGCGCACGCCGACCCTGGGCCGGGCCGCGAGCATCTGGCCCACGCTGATCGACCAGCCGCTCGATCGTGTCGGCTTCAGCGGGTTCCTGGGCGGCGCCCGGTTGGCCGGATACGGCACGCCGGCCGGCATGCGCTGGACGGGGGCATCCCCCCGCGGGGGACTGGCAGGCGGCCAGTCGCTGCCCGGCGCGCCGGAGTGGACCGTCATCAACGCGGGCGGGCACACCGATGACAGCATCGCGCTGTGGAACCCGACCACGCGCACGCTGCTGTCCGGCGATGCCGTGCTGACCGTCCGCGGCAAGGTTTGGCACACACCGGAAATCGTCGACGCCGCCAGCGCCGCCGCCACGCGAAAGCGCTTGGAGGAGTTGCCGGTTGCGCATCTGTTGCCCGGCCACGGCCGGCCGGTTCACGCCGGTGAGACGGTGTGGCCGGGGCAGCGGCGCTGAGTCGCTACGCGCGACGGGGCCGCGGCCGGTCGCCCGCGAAGCCACGCACCACGTGCGCGCGCACGAAGTCGGCCGCCACCTCGGGATCGTCCATGTCCCGGATCGAGGACGGCGTGCTGAACAGCGAGAACAGGATGCGCGCAAACCATTCCGCGGCGGCCTCGATGTCGAGGTCCTTGCGCACCTCGCCGGTGAGCCGGGCGGCCGACAGGTAGGGCGCGAAGAAGTCGACGCACTCGCGCAGCAGCACGGCGGCGTCCTTGGTCAGCAGCAGGCTGATCGCGTCCTCGTCAAAGTACTTCTCGGACGCGATGGACCGCCGCGCCTGCGTCACGAAAACGGCTGCCTGGGCGAGCTTTTCCTCCAGCGAGCCACCCGAGTCCATGGCCTTGGACATCTCGAGATAGAAGCGTTCGGAAGCGTGTTCGGCGCACGCTTCGATGATCGCGCCCTTGTCCGAGAAGTACTCGTAGATGGTGCTGCGGGAAACCCCTGCCGTCCTGGCGATGTCGACGATCGTCGCCTTCTGCAGCCCCTGCTTGCCGAAGCAGGCGTACGCGGACTCCACGATCAGCTCGCGGGTGTCGATGGCCTGGGCCGCTTGCGTCGTCACGGCACCAACGCCCCCCGGGGCACCAGCCCCGCATCGGCCGAGGCGAAGGCGGCGTTGACGTCGGCGAGGTGGAATGGTTCGGGCATCAGGCGGTCGAACGGAAAGTCGGTGTGCTGCAGGAAGGTCAGACCGACCGCCAGCGTGACGGGGTCGTAGAACATCACGCCGCGGATGGATTTGTTGCCGTAGACCAGCGCGCTGGGGTCCAGCTCGAAGGTGCGTCCCATGCCGACGTTGCCGACCTCGAGAAGCGTGCCGCCGTTGTTGAGGAACCCGACGCCCTCAGGAATCACGCCCGGGACGCCGACGACCTCGAGCACCCAGTCGGCGCCGATGCCGTCGGTGCGTTGGCGGACTTGTTCGGCGACCTCCGCGGCGGAGATCGCGCTCGCGTCGATGCAGTGGGTGGCGCCGAAATCGGCCGCGACGTCGAGGCGTTCGGGGATCTTGTCGATGACGATGACCTCGGCGGCCCCGGCCGTGCGTGCCACGGCCGCGGCGTTGATGCCCAGCCCGCCAGCGCCCTGGATGACGACCGTGTCGCCCAGCCGCACATCGCGCAGCGCGAAAAGCACCTGGGCCAGGGCGCAGTTCAGCGGTGCGACGGCCGCGTCGGGCAGGCCCTCGGGCACCTTGTACAGCGGTTGGCGCCGGCTGGTGTAGTAGTACTCGCCGTAGGCCGCGACGAAGTGCGGTTCCTGGTCGTGGGTGCGGTACTCGCCGGCCATCAGGTTCTGGCACGCGTACGACCGGCCCCGGGAGCAGGCGTGGCATTGCCCGCAGAACCAGAAGTACGGCGTCACCACGCGATCGCCGACGGCCAGCGGCTTGCCGGTGGCGTCGGCGGTCAGGCCGTCGCCGAGTTCGGCTATCTCGCCGACCATTTCGTGGCCCATGGCGAACGGGCACGGCAGCGGCAGCTCGCCGCGGAAGATGTGCAAGTCGGAGCCGCAGATGCCGGCCATCCGCAGCCGCAGCGCCGCGGTCCCCGGCGCCGGGGTGGACAACGGGAAGTCGGCGAGCTCGATGGGCCCGCCGTGGGCGGTGAGCAGTGCGAGCTTGGGCATTCCGATCCCCCTCTAGTCCGCGGGCGCCAGAATCAGCCCGCTGGTGGGCACCCCGGTGCCCGACGTGACCAGGACGTGTTCGACGTTGTCGACCTGGTTGTACGACGTGCCGCGCACCTGGCGCACCCCCTCGGTGATGCCGTTCATGCCGTGGATGTAGGCCTCGCCCAGCAGCCCGCCGTTGGTGTTGATCGGGAAGTCTCCCCCCAGGGACAGCCGTTCGACCGTGGCGAAGTCCTTCGCCTCGCCGCGCCCGCAGAACCCGAGCTCCTCGAGCTGGGTGAACACGAACGGCGTGAAATGGTCGTAGATGAAGGCGGTTTGGATGTCTTGCGGCTTGAGCCCCGAATCGCGCCACAGCCTCTCGGCGACCACGCCCATCTCGGGGAGGCCGGTGATGTCGTCGCGGTAGTAGCTGGTCATCATCTCGCCGTTGCCGGCCGCGCCCTGGGCGGCCGCGGTGATGACCGCCGGCGGCTGCCGCAGGTCGCGCGCGCGTTCGGCGCTGGTGACCACCAGCGCGACCCCGCCGTCGCTCTCCTGGCAGCAATCCAGCAGCCGGAGCACCGGTTCGATGATCCAGCGGGAATTCTGGTGGTCCTCCAGCGTGATCGGGCGCTGGTAGAACCACGCGTCGGGATTGCGGGCGGCGTGCGCGCGGTCCACCACCGCGATGCGGCCGAAGTCCTCGTTGGTGACCCCGTATGTCGACATGTAGCGCTGGGCGTGCATCGCGACCCAGGCCGCCGGCGTGAGCAACCCGAACGGCGCGTAATGCGCCAGGAACAAAGGGGTTTCGGCCATGCTGCGCCCGCTGCCGCCGAAGCGGAAACCCGAGCGCTCGTTGAACGCGCGCCAGCACACCACCACGTCGGCGACGCCGGTTGCGACGGCCATCGCGGCGTGCACGACGGTGCCCGCGGCCGCGCCGCCGCCGTGGTGCACGCGTGAGAAGAAGCTCAGGTCGCCGATGCCCACGTTGCGGGCGATGTCGATCTCGTCGCTGGAATCCATCGTGAAGGTGACCATGCCGTCCACGTCGCCGGGCGTCAGGCCGGCGTCGTCGAGCGCGGCGCTCACGGCCTCGCACGCCAATTGCAGCTCGCTGCGGCCGGATTCCTTGGAGAACTCCGTCTGGCCGATCCCGACGATGGCCGCGGCGCCCGGCAGCGAGCGGCTCACGCTCGGTCCCCTTCGTCGAGCAGGCTGAGGATCGCGGTGCCCGACACGTGGTCGCCCAGGCTGTTGGAGCCCTTGAACGTCACCTCGACGAAGTTCTCCCCGCCGGTGCCCTCGGTCTTCGCGGTCACGCTGCCCGTGAAGCGCAGCGGGTCGTCCGGAAAGCACGGCACGCCAAGGCGGATCGACAGCTTCTTGATCATCGCTTCCGGTCCGGCCCAGTCGGTGAGGAACCGCACGCAGTAGCCGTTGGTGGTGAGGATGTTCATGAACAGGTTGGGCGAGCCCTGTTTGTTGGCGTAGTCGCGGTCGTGGTGCACGGGCATGAAGTCGCGGGTGGCGATCGCCCCGGCAACGATCATCGTCGTGGTGATGGGGACCTCGAGCAGGGTGACCTCGTCGCCCACGGAGATGTCGGCCCAGCGCAGGGTGGTGGTGCGGGTCGCGGTGGTCGTCATGAAAGTCCTTCCGAATACGTGGCGCCATACGTCGCACCCAAGTGGGCCAGCTGGGCCGTGGCCGGGCCGAGCGTGAGCTCGTTGTGCTTGGCCCACAAGAAATAGCGATGCAGGGGGTAGGTGGTGTCGATGCCGATGCCGCCGTGGACGTGCTGGGCGGTGGCGGCGACGCGGGCGCCGGCCTCGGCGGCCCAGAACTTCGCGATGCGCGCGGCGCGGTGGGTTTGCGCCAAGGACCGACCGTCCGCGATCAACCAGGCCGCATGCCACGTGGTCCACCGGATCGCCTCGACATCGATGAAGGCGTCGGCCATGCGCTGTTGCACGGCCTGGAAGCTGCCGATGGGCCGGCCGAATTGCTCTCGGCCGCTGGTGTATTCGGCCGCGATCCGCAGGGCGCGCTCCGCGACACCGAGCTGGATTGCGCACAGCGCGACCAACGCGCGGGTGCGCAGCGACTCGATCAGGTCGAGCCCGGCGATCCGGTCGGCATCCGAAACCGTTGCGCCGTTCAGGTATACGTCGGCGTGCGGCTCGCGGCTGGTGGTGGCCGCCGGCCGGATCTCGACGCCGTTGGCGTCGGCCGGTAACAGAAACAGACCGGTCTCACCGTCGTCGATCGCGGCCGGGATCAGTACGGTGTCGGCGAGCTGGGCGGCCGGGACCAGTTCCTTGGCGCCGTCGAGCCGCCAATTGCCGCCGTCGCGGCGCGCGGTGGTCGCGGGAGCCGTCGCGTCGGAGCGGCCCGGCTCGGCCACTCCCGCGGTGAGGATGCGGTCTCCGGCGACGACGCCCGGCAGGAAGCGTTGCCGCTGTTCGGCATTGCCGTGGCGCGCGATCGGGTCGGCCCCCAGGACCAGCGTGGCGTAGGCAGGCACCGGCGCGACCGCCCAGCCGACCTCGGCCAGGAGCACCCCGAGCTCCACGAAGCCACCGCCCGTGCCGCCATCCGACTCCGGCAGGCCTGTCCCAAGCAGGTCGGCGGCCGCCAGCTCCCGCCACAGCGCGGCGTCGAAACGAACGTCGCCGGCCTCCAATTCGGCCAGGCGCTCCGGTGCCGCCCGGCGCTCGAAGAGGTCGCGGGCGAGTTTGGAGATGGTCTCCTGCTCCTCGGTGAAGGTGAAGTCCATCAGCGCTCGCCTAGCTCGCCGGCCGGAACTGGTGCAACACCAGGTCGTTATCGAAACCCTGGTAGTACACCTCGACCGGCATTCCGGTTGTGACGTCGGCCGGGGCGATGCCGGTCAGGTTGGACACCAGCCGGATTCCCTCCTCGAGTTCCACGAGCACGACCACGTACGGATATTCGAAGAACGGGAACTTCGGCTCGTGCGGCATCACGTAGCTGTAGACGGTGCCGCGGCCCGACGACTCGATGGTGTCCCAGTCCAGGGAACGGCAGTGTGGACACATGGGTCGCGGCGGATGCCGCAGCTGTCCGCATCCGCCGCAGCGCTGGATCAGGAGTTTGTTCTCCCGCAACCCGTTCCAGAAGAACTCGGTGTCGGCGGTGATGGCCGGCGCAAGTCGGGCGGCCATCAGCGCTCCGGCCTGAATCGCAGCACCCGGAATCGCTGGCGTCCCAGCACCTCACCATTCTGGTCGGTGTAGGTCGTGAGCCAGGTCAGGAAGAACCCGGTGCCCAGCGCAGTCTTCTTCTCCTCGGAAACCGTTTCGTAGACCGTCGTAGCGCTGATGACATCGCCCAGCCGCGGGTAGCGTTCGATCTCGAACTCCGAGTTGGTGGCCACCGTGCTGGTGTAGCCGGCCTCGTCGAGGAACGCCGTTGGGTTGCTTTTGATTTCGATGGGTGCACCCCCACGCTCGCCGATGCCCTCCAGGATCGGCGACGGCATCGTCCAGGTCTGCAACATCACCGGCGGCGACACGATGCCGCCGAACCGCGACTTCTCGGCGAACTCGGGGTCGAGGTAGACGGGGTTCATGTCGGCCATCGCGTACGCCCAGTGCCGGATCATCGGCTGGTTGACCGGATCCGGTGCCACCGAGGGCTTTCCGGTGCCGCCGGTCGGCTGGCCGACGAGGGCCCGCACCTTGGCGCTGACGGTTTCTGAGTCGGTCACGTGCTGCTGTCCTCCTACTGTGCGGTGGCGCGAAGGTCACGGGGAGCTCGCGGCATGCCCAATCCGGCCATGGCGATGATGTCACGCTGAATCTCGTTGGCGCCGCCGCCGAAGGTGTTGATCACCGCCTGACGGTACGCGGATTCCAGGGCGCCGCGCAGGGGCGCGCCGGGCCCGCGGCGCACGCCGTTGCGGTCGAGCACCTCGAGCAGCTGGCGGGCGACCTGCTGGGTGAGCTCGGTGCCGAACACCTTGGCCGCCGACGCTTCCCCCATGCTGAGCACGCCCTTGGTCATCGCGGCGTTCACCCTCAGGTTCACCAGTTTGTAGGCGGCCACCTGGGCCTCGACCCGCGCCAGCGCGAGCCGCACCCACGGCTGGTCGATCACGCGGGCGCCGTCGAACTCGGTGCTGGTGGCCCACTGCAGCGTCCGCTCGAACAACGGTTCCAGCGCGCCGAGATTGCCCAGCGCCGCCCGCTCGAAATTCAGCTGCGTGGTGATCAGCTGCCAGCCCTGGTTCTCGCCGCCCACCAGCGCGCTGGCCGGCACCCGCACGTTGTCGTAGAACGTGTAGAACGTGGAGATGCCGGGCATGGTGTGCAGCGGCTGCCAGGAGAACCCGGGCGACGAGGTGGGCACGATCAGGATCGAAATGCCCTTGTGCTTCTTGGCGTTCGGGTCGGTGCGCGCGGCCAGCCAGATGTAGTCGGCGTATGCCGCGCCGCTGGTGAACATCTTCTGTCCGTTGATCACGTACTCGTCGCCGTCGCGAACCGCGGTGGTGCGCAGGCCCGCCAGATCGCTGCCGGCCTCCGGTTCGGAGTAGCCGATCGCGAACTCGACGCTGCCGTCCAGGATCGCGGGCAGGAACCGCTGTTTCTGCTCCTCGGTGCCGCACTGCATGAGCGTCGGCCCGACGGTGTTCAGTGTCACCAGCGGGATGGGGGCATTGACCCGTCGCGCCTCCTCGGAGAAGATGAACTGCTCGATCGCTGAGAAGCCGCGTCCGCCATACTCTTTGGGCCAGCCGACGCCGAGCAGGTCGGCCGCGGCCAGGGCCCGCACACATTCCCGGACGGCGGGGCCACCCTCGATGTTCTCGCCGATCGTGGCGCTGCGCTCGGGCGTCATCACCTGCTCCAGCGTCGCGCGGATCTCGGCGCGCAGCTGCTCCTGCTCTGGCGAATACTCCAGATCCATCAGGCCCCCAGCCGCACGGGCATCCGCTTGACGCCGGGCACCATGGTGGCGCGCATCCGGTCCACCGCACCCACCAGCTCCAGGTGGGGGAAGCGGCGCAGCAACTCGTCGAACATCACGCACGCCTCCAGCCGCGCCAATTGTGCACCCACGCAGGAATGTTCACCACACCCGAACGCGATGTGCGGGTTGGGGTGCCGGGTCACCCTGAACTGCTCGGAGTCGGGCCCGAAGATGTCCTCGTCCCGGTTGGCGGACCCGTAGAGCATCACCACCACGTCGCCCTCCGCGATCCGCTGTCCGCGGATCTCGACGTCGGTGGTCGCGGTGCGCGCCATGTGGACCACGGGGCTGTTCCACCGCAACATTTCCTCGACGGCGCCCGGGATCAGCGCGGGATTCTCGGCCAGCAGGCGGCATTGGTCGGGGTGGGCGATCAGCGCGCAGGTGCCCAGGGCGATCAGGTTACGGGTGGTCTCGTTGCCCGCGACCAACAACAGGAAGGCGAAGTTGAGCAGGTCTTCGTCGTTAAGGCGAACCCCGTCGATCTCGGCCCCGGCCAGAACCGACAACAGGTCGTCGCGCGGATCGGTTCGCCTGGCCGCGATCAACTTCTGGAAGTACTCGAACAGCTGACCCATGGCCACCAGGGGGTCGAGTTCGATCTCCGGGTCGGCGGTGCCGGTGGCGGCGTCCGACCACGCGCGGAATTGCTCCCAGTCGTCGGGCGGCGCGCCGATCAGTTCGGCGATCATCCGGGTGGGCAGCGGGGCCGCGATCTCCTCGGCGAACTCGTGGACGGAATCGGGCTGGACGTCGTCGAGGATGCCTCGCACGATCTCGCGAATCTTGGGTTCCAGGACCGCCACCCGCCGCCGGGTGAACCCCGAGTTGATCAACTTGCGCATCTGCCGGTGCCGCGGCGGGTCGGTGAAGATCAGGCTGCCCGGCTGGACCGGGCTCGGCTGTTGGGGATCGGGGATGGTGACGCCCTTGGTGGACGAGAACAGCGCCGGGTTGCTCGACACGAACCGGATGTCCTCGTACTTCAGCAGCGCCCAGAAGTTGGTGACGTCGTTCCAGCACACCGGCTGTGTCGCGCGCAGCTCGCGGTAAGCCGGGTAGGGATCGCCGGCGTAGAAGTCGGGGGAGTGCAGTGGAAAAGTAGTCCGCACGGCGGCCTCCCTGAGCAGGCGATCCGACACATCGATGCAAAGTGTCTTGCGGCCTTGTGTCTACCCGCCCCGCCCGGCGCTGTCAATACCGCCACGAAACGCGAAAATAGCGCGCAATTCGCGCAGTTAGTGATTGACGGCGCCAGGGCATGGGTGTACACCAAGTGGTTAGATGACCGACGTTCGGGTGAGGAAGCGCATGACCGAGCTACAAACTCCGCGATCCCTTGTCGACACCTATCAGCTCTACATCGACGGGCGATGGGTCGAGCCGGAGGACGGTCGCTACGACGACATCAACCCGGCCACCGAGCGGGCCATCGGCACCGCCCCCGACGCGAGCGTCGCCCAGGTCGGCGCGGCGATCGCCGCCGCCCGCCGGGCCTTCGACGACGGGCCATGGGGCGCAATGGGTCCCGAGCAGCGCGCCGGTTGCCTCAATCAGCTCGGCGCGGCGCTACTGAAGCACGCCGACGAGATCTTTGCGTTGTCCCAGATCGAGTGGGGCTGTGTCGGCAACGAGCGCATGATGCAGATCGACGGTGCGGGCTACATGTCGATGCACGCGGCCCAGCTCGCCACCAAGCTGGTCGACGAGCCGGTCACCGGGATCGGCGCCGGAACGACGCTGCTGCGCCACGAGCCGCTGGGCGTCGTAGCGATCCTGACGCCGTGGAACTTCCCGCATTGCCTCAACGTCATGAAGGTGAACAACGCGCTGGCCGCCGGCAACACCGTCGTGCTCAAGCCGTCGCCGTTGACGCCGCTCGCCGGGCTCGCGCTCGCGCGCATCATCGACGAGGAGACCGACATCCCGCCGGGCGTGGTCAATGTCGTCACCCCCTCGGGGCTTGAGGCCGCCAAACTGCTCACCACGGATCCACGCATCGACATGATCAGCTTCACCGGCAGCTCGGCCGTCGGGTGTGAGGTCATGCGGTCCGCGGGCGACGCCATGAAGCGGCTCCTGCTGGAGTGCGGCGGGAAGTCGGCCAGCATCATCCTCGACGACACGCAGGTGACCGACGAGATGCTGCAGCAGATGCTGTTCGACTGCTGCTCGTTGCACGCCGGGCAGGCCTGCATCCTGCACAGCCGGCTGCTGCTGCCCGATTCGCTGCACGACGACATCGTTGACCGCCTCGTCGCGCTGGCCCGCGACGTCAAGGTCGGCGACCCCAACGACCCGGCCGTCCAGATGGGTCCGCTCATCAGCGCCGCGCAACGCGACCGGGTGCAGGCCCACGTCGACGGCGCGGTCAACGAGGGGGCCAAGCTGGCGACCGGCGGGGGCCGCCCGGCCGGCCTGGATGTCGGCTACTACTTCGAGCCGACGATTCTCGTTGGCGTGCAACCGGATTCGACGATCGCGCAGGAGGAAGTCTTCGGGCCGGTGCTGTCGGTGCTGCGCTACCGCGACGACAACGACGCCGTCGCGATCGCGAACAACTCGTGCTACGGACTCTCCGGCGCCGTGTGGGGCACCGACGTGGACCGGGCCGTCGCGATTGCCCGGCGCATGCGCACGGGTCAGGTCGCCGTCAACGGCATCGGGCCGGGTGACGCGCCGTTCGGCGGCTTCAAGCTGAGCGGGTTCGGGCGGGAGAGCGGCGGGATCAGCGGGCTGCACCAGTACATGGAGGTGAAGGCCATCGGGATCCCGGCATGACGGGACCCCTCGCCGGGCTCCACGTCGTCGAACTCGCCACCGAAATCTCAGGCCCTTACACCGCAAAGCTTTTCGTCGACCTCGGCGCCGAGGTCACCAAGATCGAGCCGCCCGACGGGGACCCGCTGCGCCACTGGGGCCCGTTCCCGCATGGAGTCCCCGACCCCGAGCGCTCCGGCATGTTCGCTTACCTGAACGCCGGCAAGCGAATTGCGCCGTTTCGGGATGCCCGCGAGCTGATCGCGGGTGCGCACCTGCTCATCGAAAACTTCCCGCCCGGAACGCTGGAGGGCTGGGGGTTCGGCCGCGACAGCCTCGGCGAAATCAACCCAAACCTGGTGCTGCTGCGGGTCTCCGCGTTCGGACAGTCCGGCCCGTGGCGGGACCGGCCGGCGACCTCCCTGACCCTGCAGGCGGCGTCGGGCTGGGTCAGCGCCCGCGACCCCGACCGCCCGCCCGTGCAGGTGGGCGCGCGGATCGCCGAGTACGTCGCGGGTGCCTACGGTGCGCTGGGCGCGTTGACCGCCCTGCGTTGCCCTTCCGATGATGTTGTGCAGGTCGATGTTTCGGAATTCGAATCGTTGCTGTCGACGAGCCGATACCCGGGCGGTCCAGGCCGATCAGGCGGATGTGGTGGTTCTCGGCGTAGACGCGGGCCTCGAC
>NZ_LZJX01000053.1:0-43401 GCF_001667595.1 Mycobacterium sp. E2989
CAGGCGGTGGTTGAGCGCTCGGTGCCGGGGTTGTTCGCCGCGCAGGTGGCCCGCGCCCCGCAGGGGGTGGCGCTGGGTTGCGGGGGCCGGTCGTGGACCTACGAGCAGCTCGACGAGGCGTCAAACCGGTTGGCGCACTTTTTGATCGATCACGGCGCCGGGCCGGGCCAGTGTGTGGCGCTGCTGGTGCCGCGTTCGGGCGAGGCGATCATCGCGATCCTGGCGGTGCTCAAGACCGGGGCGGCCTACCTGCCCATCGACCCCGCCCTGCCCGACGAACGGATCGGGTTCGTGCTGGGCGACGCCGCACCGATCGTGGTGCTGACCACCGCCGGGCTGGCCCAGCGGGCCCAGCGCCACGGCAGGCCGGTGCTAGATGTCGCCGACCCCGCCATCGACACCCGCCCGGCCACCGCGCTGCCCGATCCCGGGCCCGAGCAGGTGGCCCACATTATTTACACCTCGGGCACCACCGGGGTGCCCAAGGGGGTGGCGGTCACCCACCACAACATCACCCGCCTGTTCGACACCCTGGATGTGGGCATCGACCTGGGCCGCGAACAGGTGTGGACCCAATGCCACTCCTATGCGTTCGACTTCTCGGTGTGGGAGATCTGGGGTGCCCTGCTGCACGGGGGCCGGCTGGTGGTGGTGCCCGACGACATCACCCGCTCCCCCGAGGAGCTGCACACCCTGCTGCGCACCGAACACATCAGCGTGTTCAGCCACACCCCCTCGGCGCTGGCCGCCCTG
This sequence comes from Mycobacterium sp. E2989, assembly GCF_001667595.1. NCBI lineage: Bacteria > Bacillati > Actinomycetota > Actinomycetes > Mycobacteriales > Mycobacteriaceae > Mycobacterium > Mycobacterium sp. E2989. The sequence continues at coordinate 754 of NZ_LZJX01000053.1, forward strand.
TCCCCACACGACCTGCCACCGATGACCTTGATGGCCGCGGGGGAGGCGTGCCCGCCGGAGGTGATCGAGCGGTGGGCGCCCGGGCGGGTGATGCTCAACGGGTACGGGCCCACCGAAACCACCGTGTATGCCACCATCAGCGCCCCCCTGACCCCCGGGGTCACCAGCGTCCCGATCGGGGCGCCGGTGCCGGGGGCGGCGTTGTTCGTGCTCGATGCCTGGTTGCGTCCGGTCCCGCCCGGGACCATCGGTGAGCTCTATGTCGCCGGGCGCGGCGTCGGGGTGGGGTATTGGCACCGCCCCGGGTTGACCGCGGCCCGGTTTGTGGCCTGCCCGTTCGGGGGACCGGGGGCGCGGATGTATCGCAGTGGGGATCTGGTGCGCTGGCGCCCCGACGGCCAACTGGACTACCTCGGACGGGCGGATCAGCAGGTCAAGATCCGCGGCTATCGCATCGAACTCGGCGAAATCCAGGCCGCCCTTGCCAGCCTGGACGGGGTGGAGCAGGCCGCGGTCATCGTGCGCGAAGACCGCCCCGGCGACAAACGCCTCACCGGCTACCTGGTCGGCAGCGCCACCCCCACCACCGCGCGGGCCGCCCTGGCCGACCGGCTCCCGCCCTACATGGTGCCCGCGGCCATCGTTGTGCTGGAAGCGTTGCCGAGGACGGTGAACGGCAAACTCGACACCCGCGCCCTGCCCGCACCCGACTATGTCGACGTTGATCACTACCGCGCCCCCACCACCGCCATCGAAGAAATCCTCGCCGGCATTTATGCCGAGGTGCTCGGGGTGGAGCGGGTCGGGGTCGATGACTCGTTCTTCGACTTGGGCGGGGACAGCATCTTGTCGATGCAGGTGGTGTCCCGGGCCCGGGAGGCGGGGCTGACCTGCCGGCCCCGGGATATCTTCGTCGAGCAGACCGTGGCCCGACTGGCCGGCATTCCCGGCATCACCGAGGGCCACACCCGGGTTGTCGATGAGGGCATCGGGGCGATCACCCCCACCCCGATCATGGGGTGGCTGTTCGACATGGACGGCCCCATCGACCAGTTCAACCAAACCCTGGTCCTGCAAGCCCCGGCCGGGGCCACCCCCACCGACGTCGTGACCATCTTGCAGGCCCTGCTCGACCACCACCCCATGCTGAGGCTGCGCGCCGACACGGAGCGGTCGCTGTCCGTACCCGAACCCGGCGCCGTCACCGCCGATGAGTGCCTGCACGCCGCCGAGGCGTTGACCGATGCGGCGCTCGCCCAGGCGCGCTCCTTCTTAGACCCCGCGGCCGGAAAGATGCTCAGCGCGTTATGGATCACCGGCACGGGGCAGTTGGTGTTGATCGTGCATCACCTGGCCGTCGACGCGGTGTCGTGGCGGATCCTGGTGGAGGACTTCAACATCGCCTGGGCCCAGCACCACAGCGGCCAATCGATCACCCTGCCCACCGGTGGCACCTCATTCCAGCGCTGGGCCGCGCTTCTCGAAGAACACGCCCGGACGCCCGAGGTCATACAGCAGGCCGACACGTGGCGGCAACTGGCGGCTCCGGCCGCCCTGCCACCTCCGCAAGCCGGGGATACCTATACCGCCGCTGGACATTTGACGACCGCGCTGGACGCCGACATGACGCGGCGTCTGCTTACCGAGGTGCCCGCGGCGTTTCACACCGGGGTGCAGGAGGTCTTGCTGATCGCCTACGCGCTGGCCTGGGCCGAATTGCTCGGCACCGGCGAAGCGATCGGCATCGACGTCGAGGGGCATGGCCGCCACGACGAACTGTCCCGCGACGTGGACCTGTCCCGCACGGTGGGCTGGTTCACCACCAAATACCCGGTCGCGCTGTCGGTGGCCGGGCCGGGCTGGTCGCGCGTCGCCGCCGGCGATCCCGCGCTGGGCCCAATCATCAAGGCCGCCAAGGAACAACTACGCGCCCTGCCCCACCCGCTGACCTACGGACTGCTGCGCTACCTCACCAACGAGCTGACCACACCCGACCCGACCATCGGCTTCAACTACCTCGGACGCCTCAACGCCACGGTGCCCGAGGCTTCACATGATCTCTGGCTGATCAGTGAGGACGGTTTGTCGGCCACGGCTGCGGCCGCGACCGCGCCGATGCCGTTGTCGCACAGCGTCGAGCTGAACGCCGCCACCATCGACGCCGACACGGGTTCGCGCCTCAACGCCACCTGGACCTGGGCGCCCTCAGCGCTGGACCGCGCGCAGATCGGCCGGCTCAGCCAACTCTTCTTCGACGCGCTGGGCGGGATCTGCGCCCACGTCCAACACGGCGGCGGCGGCCTGACCCCCTCCGACATCGCCCCCGCCCGGCTCACTCAGGACCAAATCGACCAACTACAACAGCAATACGACGTCGCCGCGGCCGGGGCGGGCGGCGGCGCGTACGGCGGCTCACTCGGGGGCCCACCCGGGCGCTCGCTGGGCGGCGCGAAGTCGCGGACGCCGTAGTCGCCGTACTCCGCGGAGTGGCGCGACCGCGCCCGACGGCCGGCCTCGGCGGCCGGGCCGGCCCACGTCTCGTCGGGTTCGGAGTGCCGGGCGCGCCGCCGCCGGCCCGGCGTCTCGTCGGCGGGGGCGCCGGTCTGGTCGGAGCCGGCCCAATGGCTGCCCGGCGTTCCGGGCGGCAACCACAATCCGGACGCACCCACCGGCTGCCAACCCTGACCTTGCGGCTGGGGCTCGGGCTCGGGTTGCGGCGGGGGCGGCGGGGGTTCGAATCGCGGTTCCGGTTGCGGCGGGACGGTGACGTAGGACGGCTCCGGCTGGGCCGGCGCGGCCGGCTCCGGCGGCGGTTCGTACTGGTAGGGGGCCCGTTCGCGGTGCGGCTGGGGCTGGCGCGGCGGCAGCAGCGGTTCCTCGGGCACGTCGATGATCGCCGTCTCGTCGGCGCGACTCTCCTGGGGGACGGAGGCCACCCGGTCGCTGGCCACCCAGTCGTAGGGCGCGTCGCGGGGGGTCTCGCCGTTGCGGTCCCACTCGCTGTACGCGCGCTCGCGCGGCGCCTCGGCCTCGGGCGTCTCCAGCGCCGGGCGCTGGGCGAGGTCGGTGTCGAACAGGATCTCCAGGCTGGTGCGCAACGCGCTCAACTCCGCGCGCAGCTCGGCGAGGTCGTCTGCGGCCTGCGCGCGCAGCTCGGAGGCCAGCTCGCGGCGCAGCTGGGACTCCACGGTCAGCTCGTACTCGCGGCGGGCCGAGATTTCCCGATCCAGCTGCAGGTCGTACACCAGCTTCAGGTCGCGGACGCGGGACTGATCCGCGTCGCTCTGGCGGCGGTACAGCACCGAGACGAAGGCACCGGCGACTGCGGCCCACAGCGCCAGGATTACAGCGAGCTTGAGAAGTTCCACCCGATTGGTGAAAACCAATGCGGAACTGGCCCCCATCGCGAGGACCAGCAACGCGGTCAAGAGCACCCACCCCGGCCTGCGGCCGCCGCGCCGAACCCGGGCGCCGCGGGACAGAACGGTCATGGCCTGACTGTACCTGCGCGAGGTCAATCCGCGTGTCGCCCTCCTCCGGCGATTCTCGGGCGGCTTGGGGGCGGGCGTGAGCGGACTAGTTTTCCGCCCCTTCGCCGTGCTCGGTCTGATCCGGCGGCGACTTGCAGCAATGCTGCAGCCATAGCGCGGCGGCGACTAGTGCCAGCGCGCTGACGGCCGCGACCACGGTCCCGGTGGTGTCCTCGGCGGCCGCCCGCAGCCAGGACCGCCGCGGCAGGAAGTACACCAGCACGCCCACCCACCAGCCCAGCATCAACGCGCCCACCCAGGCCGACGCCTTGGCGACCACGAGGCTGCGGGCCACGGCGAGCGGGTGCAGCCAGCCGGGGCCGACGCCGATCTCGCCGTCGCCGATCTTGGCCCGCACGTAGCGGGCCCACAGCGCTTCGCCGACGGCCACCGCCAGCAGCGACAGGCCGGTCCACACCGTGATGGGCGGGAACCAGCGGTACAGGGCCGTCACGAGCAGGTACCCCACCACCGCGGCGCCGACCACCGCGACCGTCAGGTCACGTTTCCTGGTTGGGCCCATCAGGTTTCCGGTTTCCGATCGGCCGCCCGCTGGAGCGTCAGGCTGGTCAACCGGACACTGTCCCGGTCGGCCGGCTCCAGCTCGGCCAGCAGGCTCGCCACGGGCCGCGGGCCGTCGGCGAGCGTCAGTTGGGCATCCGGGTCGACGGCAAGCCACGGGATCATGACGAAGGCCCGCAAATGGGCCAGCGGGTGCGGCAGTGTGAGGTTGTTCTCGCGGGAGATCACTTCCGTCTCGCCGTAGCAGGCGATCAGGTCGACGTCGAGGGTGCGCGGACCCCAGCGCTCGCCGCGCACCCGCCCGGCCGCGCGCTCGAACTCCTGGGCCCGGCGCAGCCAGCACTGGCCGTCGCAGTCCGGGTCGTTGGCGATCAGCACCGCGTTGAGAAACGGCGCCTGGTCGACCCGGCCCCACGGGTCGGTCTCGTACACGGGGGACACCGCGAGCACCGTCTCGCCCAGCCCGTCGACGACCGACTGCAGCCGCGCCAGGCGGTCGCCCAGGTTGGAGCCGACGGACAGCACCACCCAGGTCATAGGCGCCGCTCCGCCGGGATCACCGAACCGCGGCCGCCACGCCGAGACCGGCGCACCACGACCGCGACGTCGTCGAACTGCTGGGGGATGGGGGCCCGCGGCTTGTGCACCACCACCTCGACGGCATGCACCCGCCCGTCTGCCATCACCCGGTCGGCGATCTCGCCCCCGACGGCTTCGATCAGGTTGCGCGGCGGACCGGCCACCACCTCGGCCGCGAGCTGGGCCAGGGCCGCGTAGTCGTACGTGTCGGCCAGCTCGTCGCTGGCGGCCGCCGCGGCGAGCTCGATCCACACGGTGATGTCGACGACGAAGTCCTGCCCGTCGGCGCGCTCGTGATCGAAGACTCCGTGCCGCCCACGAATCGTCAACCCCCGCAATTCGATTCGATCAGCCATCGTCTCCGGCCCGCCATGTTTCGGTGTGCGCCCAGGCCCCCACCACCTTGAGGGCGTCGGCGGTGGCCCGCACGTCGTGCACGCGAACGCCCCACGCCCCGTACAGCGCCGCCAGCGCGGAGATCACCGCGGTGGCGGTCTCGCGGCCGGCGGGCGGTCGCGGCGAGCCGTCCGGCCCGGCCAACAACGTACCGAGGAACCGCTTCCGCGATGCGCCCAGGAGCACCGGGATTCCGGTGGCGACCAACTGGGGCAGCGCGCGGAGCAGCGCCCAATTGTGTTGAGCCGTCTTGGCGAACCCGAGGCCCGGGTCGATCACCAGCTTCGCGGGGTCGACGCCCGCGGCCACCGCCGCGTCGACGCTGGCGAGCAGCTCGGCCCGCACTTCGCCCACCACGTCGTCGTAATGGGTGTCCGCATGCGGGCGGTCGGCGGCCACCGACCGCCAGTGCATCAGCACCCAGGACACGCCGGCGTCGGCGACCAGCGGCGCCATCGCGGGATCGGCGCGTCCCCCCGACACGTCGTTGACGATGCGCGCGCCGTGCTGCAGCGCGGCCCGCGCGACGTCGGCGTGCATGGTGTCGATGCTTACCGTAATCCCCTCTGCCACAAGCTCTTTGACGACGGGGATCACCCGGGACGTCTCGACCTGGGAGTCGATCCGGGTGGCGCCGGGCCTGGTCGACTCCCCACCGACATCGACGATGTCCGCGCCGTCGGCCGCCAGCGCCAGACCGTGCGCCACCGCGTTAGAAGTATCGAGATAGCGGCCACCATCGGAGAACGAGTCGTCAGTGACGTTCAGGACTCCCATAACCTGCACAGGCGCCGGCTCACTTACGCAGGATGAGGTCGAGCGCTTCCGCTCGAGACGCCGCGTTGCTCTTGAACTGTCCGCGCACCGCCGACGTGGTGGTGACCGCGCCGGGCTTGCGTACGCCGCGCATGGCCATGCACAGGTGCTCGGCCTCGATCACGACGATCACGCCCCGCGGATTGAGTTTCTTCATCAGCGCGTCGGCGATCTGGCTGGTGAGCCGTTCCTGCACCTGCGGCCGCTTGGCGTAGAGGTCGACCAGTCGCGCGATTTTCGACAGCCCGGTGACCCGGCCGTCGGAGCCGGGGATGTAGCCGACGTGGGCCACCCCGTGGAACGACACCAGGTGGTGTTCACACGTGGAATACAGCGGGATCTCCTTGACCAGCACCAGTTCGTCGTGTTCTTCGTCGAACATGGTGTTGAGCACGCTGTCGGGATCGGTGTAGAGCCCGGCGAACATCTCGCGGTAGGCGCGGGCGACGCGGGCCGGCGTCTCCCGCAGGCCGTGCCGGTCGGGGTCCTCCCCGATGGCGTACAGCAACTCCCGGACCGCGGCCTCGGCGCGCTCCTGGTCGAACACCCGGATAGGGGGATCGGCGGTGTCCGGCCCCAAATCCGTCAAGGCCATCGAATCCTCCGTTCGTCAGCCGTGGGCCGGTGGGTTGGACCGGCTCACGTCGTCGTCCTGCTGGTCGGGAGACTTCCCGCCGGCCGGGTTGGGCAGGCTCGGCGGCGGGTAGGGCGGATACGGCGGGTAGGGGGGCTGCGCCTGACCCTGCGGGTGGCCGGGCTGGCCTTGATAACCCGGGTGGTGCCCCGCCGGCTGCGGAAAGTAAGGCTGCTGTGGGGCCTGCGGCGGCGGATACCAGTAATTCGGCTGCTGGTCCGGCGGCGGCCACCCCGGTGCGTGCCAGCCCGCCGGCGCGCCGTAGTCCGGCTGGGTGGGAGCATGCGGCGCGCCCGGGCGGTGGCCGGCCCCTTGCGAGCCCTGAGAACCGTTGCCGCCGTTGTTGTTTCGCTCGGCCTCCGCTCGCGCGGCCGCGGCCTCGCTGGCGCGCGCGATGGCGGCCTTGAACGCCGGCTCGGGGACCGGCGGCGGCCACGGCTCGCCACGCTCCATCGCCAGCTCGCCGGGTGTCTTGATCGGCGGCTTGTCGGACGGGATGCGGCCACCGAAGTCGTCGAACATGGTGAGCCGGGGCCGCTTTTCGACGTCGGCGAAGATGCCCTCCAGTTCGGCCCGGTGCAGGGTTTCCTTTTCCAGCAGCTGTCCGGCCAACGTGTCGAGCACGTCCCGGTATTCGGTGAGGATCTCCCACGCCTCGGTGTGGGCCGCCTCGATCAGCTTGCGGATTTCGTCGTCGATGTCGCGGGCGACCTCGTGGGAGTAGTCGGCCTGGGTCCCCATGGTGCGGCCCAGGAACGGGTCGCCGTGTTCGGTGCCGTACTTGACCGCGCCCAGCTTGGAACTCATCCCGAATTCGGTGACCATCGCGCGGGCCACCTTGGTCGCCTGCTCGATGTCGGACACCGCGCCGGTCGTCGGCTCCCGGAAGACCAGTTCCTCGGCGGCGCGGCCGCCCATGGCGAACACCAGCTGCGCGACCATCTCCGAGCGGGTACGCAGGCCCTTGTCTTCCTCGGGCACCGCCACCGCGTGGCCCCCGGTGCGTCCCCGCGCCAGGATCGTCACCTTGTAGATCGGCTCGATGTCCGGCATCGCCCAGGCGGCCAGGGTGTGGCCGCCCTCGTGGTAGGCGGTGATCTTCTTTTCCTGCTCGCTGATGATCCGGCCCTTGCGGCGCGGCCCGCCGATCACCCGGTCCACCGCCTCCTCGAGCGCGGCGCCGGTGATGACGGTGCCGTTCTCCCGGGCGGTCAGCAGGGCCGCCTCGTTGATGACGTTGGCCAGGTCGGCGCCGGTCATGCCGACGGTGCGCTTGGCCAGCCCGTCGAGGTCGGCGTCCGGGGCGATGGGCTTGCCCTTGGAGTGCACCTGCAGCACCGCACGGCGGCCCGCCAGGTCGGGGTTGGACACCGGGATCTGCCGGTCGAAGCGGCCGGGCCGCAGCAGCGCGGGATCGAGGATGTCGGGCCGGTTGGTGGCCGCGATCAGGATGACCCCGGCGCGCGGGTCGAAGCCGTCCATTTCGACCAGCAACTGGTTCAGCGTTTGTTCGCGCTCGTCGTGGCCGCCGCCCAGGCCGGCGCCGCGCTGGCGACCGACGGCGTCGATCTCGTCGACGAAGATGATGCACGGGTTGTTCTGCTTGGCCTGCTCGAACAGGTCGCGCACCCGCGAGGCGCCGACGCCGACGAACATCTCGACGAAGTCCGAGCCGGAGATGGTGAAGAACGGCACGCCGGCTTCCCCGGCCACCGCGCGGGCCAGCAGCGTCTTACCGGTCCCGGGCGGGCCGTAGAGCAGCACGCCCTTGGGGATCTTGGCGCCCAGCGCCTGATAACGGCCGGGGTTCTGCAGGAAGTCCTTGATCTCGTAGAGCTCTTCGACCGCCTCGTCGACGCCCGCAACGTCGGCGAACGTGGTCTTGGGCATGTCCTTGTTCAGCAGTTTGGCCCGGGATTTGCCGAACCCGAAGCCCATTCGCGCGCCGCCCTGCATGCGGGAGAACATCACGAACAGACCCACCAGCAACAGCAGCGGCAGCACGTAGACCAGCAGCTCGCCCAGGATGCTGCCCTGGTTGACGACCGTGCTGACCTTCGCGTTCTTGGCGCTCAGCGCGTTGAACAGGTCGACCGCGTACCCGCTCGGGTATTTGGTGATGATCTTGTCGGAGTTGTCGGTGTCGTTGTTGCCCTTTTTCAGGGTCAACCGCAGCTGCTGCTCACGGTCGTCGATCTGCGCGTTCTTGACGTTGTCGCCGTTGATCTGCGCCACCGCCACCGACGTGTCGACGGGCTTGTAGCCGCGGGTGTCGTCGCTGAAATAGAAGAACGACCAACCGAGCAGCACCACGACCGCAATCGCCGTGATGGTGCGAATAACGTTTTTCCGGTTCATCAATCATCGGCCTTGCCGGCCAGGTCCTTCCCCGATATTCACGCAGCTAGAAAAGTCCAGGTTACCGCTCGTGGCGATCGCGAGCCCCGGCAGAGCCGGGGCGAAGCGGGTCGCCACCATCTGCACGGTGGCGATCGCGAGCCCCGGCAGAGCCGGGGCGAAGCGGGTCGCCACCATCTGCACGGTGGCGATCGCGAGCCCCGGCAGAGCCGGGGCGAAGCGGGTCGCCACCATCTGCACGGTGGCGATCGCGAGCCCCGGCAGAGCCGGGGCGAAGCGGGTCGCCACCATCTGCACGGTGGCGATCGCGAGCCCCGGCAGAGCCGGGGCGAAGCGGGTCGCCACCATCTGCACGGTGGCGATCGCGAGCCCCGGCAGAGCCGGGGCGAAGCGGGTCGCCACCATCTGCACGGTGGCGATCGCGAGCCCCGGCAGAGCCGGGGCGAAGCGGGTCGCCACCGCCTCTCGATACAACGACCGGGGGTTCCCTCCCGCCGGGCCGAGCGTCACGCCAGCGCGACGTTCGGCGGCGGCGGTCACGCCAGCGTGACGTTCGGCGGCCGGCGCGGCGGCCCGACGTCTCGTCATTCGTAGTACCGGGCCTCGATCACGTTGCCATCCGGATCGGCGAAGTAGACCGCCTGCGGCGCCCAACCGCGGGCCCCGAAATTGGGGCCGAGCCGCGCGCCGGTGTCCACGCCCTCCGCCTGCAGGCGTTGGTCCAGCGCGTCGTATTCGGACTTCGATAGCGCAAGGCAGACGTGGTTCACCGGGTGTCCGGCGCTGCCGTCGACCCGCGTCAGGGACTCGGTACCGGCGGCACCTGCAACCGGCATCAGGTCGATGATCGAGTCCTCGCACACCCGCACGCTCGGGAAGGGCGCGTCGCCGGCCTCGAACTCGGCGAACCGGACCGGAGCCAATCCGACCACCCGCGTATAGAAATCCATCGCGACGCGCGGATCCTTCGTCCACAGGACGACGTGGTCGAGCCGCTTCATCGGGTCCACCTGCTTCCAAGAAATGCGCGGGCTTTACGGCGATATCTACCAGCCGAGCAAAGTCGTTGGAATGCTATTCGCAATCAGCGCGAATACTTCTCAGCCCCGCAGGGGTTGTGCTTTGGTGGCATGGTGCTCAAATCAACCGAACGGTTAGTGGAGACCAACGGTGCGCGGCTGCGGGTGATCGAGGCCGGCGAACGCGGTGCACCCGTGGTGATTTTGGCCCACGGATTCCCCGAGCTGGCCTACTCGTGGCGCTACCAGATACCGGTGCTCGCCGAGGCCGGCTACCACGTGCTGGCCCCGGATCAACGCGGCTACGGCGGCTCGTCTTGTCCCGACCCCATCGAGGCTTACGACATTCACCACCTCACCGCCGACCTGGTCGGCCTGCTCGACGACGTCGGGGCCGAACGGGCCGTCTGGATTGGGCACGACTGGGGCGCCGCCGTCGTGTGGAACGCCCCGTTGCTGCACCCGGATCGGGTCGCGGCCGTCGCCGCGCTCAGCGTGCCGGTGACGCCGCGCCCGCACGTGGCGCCGACGAAGGCCTGGCGCAAGATGTTTGGCGAGAACTTCTTCTACATCCTGTACTTTCAGGAGCCCGGCGTGGCCGACGCCGAATTGAACGCCGATCCCGCCCGGGTGATGCGACGCATGATGGGCAGCCTGCGCGCCGACGGCAAGGATGCACTGGTGCGGATGGCCACCCCCGGCCCGGAAGGCTTCCTCGAGCGGCTGCCCGAACCCGACGGGCTGCCGGATTGGATAAGTCAGGACGAGCTCGACCACTACATCGCCGAATTCACCCGTACCGGGTTCACCGGCGGCCTGAACTGGTACCGCAATTTCGACCGCAACTGGGAGACCACTCCCGAGCTGGACGGTGTGAAGATCTCGGTCCCGTGTTTGTTCATCGGCGGGACGGCCGATCCCGTCCTGTCGTTCACTCGCGCCGACCGCGCCGCCGACGCGATCACCGGCCCCTACCGCCAGGTGATGATCGACGACGCGGGGCACTGGTTGCAGCAGGAAAGGCCGGACGAGGTGAACGCGGCCCTATTGGACTTCCTCAACGGATTGGAGTTGCGATGAGCGCCCCGCTGCGCTTCGGTGTCTTCATCACACCGTTTCACCCGATTGGCCAATCACCAACGGTCGCTTTGGAATACGACATGGACCGGGTGGTCGCGCTGGACCGGCTCGGGTTCGACGAGGCCTGGTTCGGCGAACACCACTCCGGCGGCTACGAGCTGATCGCCTGCCCCGAGGTGTTCATCGCCGCCGCGGCCGAGCGGACCAAACACATCCGACTGGGTACCGGGGTGGTCTCGCTGCCCTACCACCATCCGCTGATGGTGGCCGACCGCTGGGTGCTGCTCGATCACCTCACCCGCGGCCGGGTGATGTTCGGCACCGGCCCGGGCGCCTTGCCGTCGGATGCCTACATGATGGGCATCGACCCGGTCGATCAACGGCACATGATGCAGGAGTCGCTGGAAGCGATCCTCGCGCTGTTCCGTGCCGGACCCACCGAGCGAATCGACCGCCACACCGACTGGTTCACGCTGCGTGAGGCGCAGCTGCACATCCGGCCCTACACCTGGCCCTACCCCGAAATCTCCACGGCAGCAATGATTTCGCCTTCCGGTCCGCGGCTGGCGGGCGCGCTGGGCACGTCGCTGTTGTCGCTGTCGATGTCGGTGCCCGGCGGCTACGCCGCCCTCGAAACCACCTGGGACGTGGTGCGCGAGCAGGCCGACAAAGCCGGACGGGCCGAGCCGGATCGGGCCGACTGGCGCGTTCTGAGCATCATGCACATCGCGGACAGCCGGGAAAAGGCGATCGACGACTGCACCTACGGCCTGCAGGATTTCGCCAACTACTTCGGCGCGGCCGGGTTCGTCCCGCTGGCCAACACCGTCGACGGCGCCCAGACACCGCACGAGTTCGTCGAGGACTACGCGGCCAAGGGCAATTGCTGCATCGGAACCCCCGACGACGCGATCACCCACATCGAGGACTTGCTCGACCGCTCAGGCGGTTTCGGCACACTGCTGATGCTGGGCCACGACTGGGCCTCCCCCGAGGCGACGTATCACTGCTACGACCTGATGGCGCGCAAGGTGATCCCCCACTTCAAGGGACAACTCGAAGCGTCGCGTTCGTCCCACGACTGGGCCAAGGGCAACCGCGACCAGTTGATCGGCCGGGCGGGTGAGGCCGTGGTGAAGGCCATCACCGAGCACGTCGACGAACAGAAGGGGGTGAAAAGCTAGTGCGCGCCGCGGTATTGCGCGACGGCCGGATGGTCTACCGCGACGACGTAGCGGAGCCCGTGCCCGAGGCCGGTCAGGTGCTCGTCGGCGTGCGGGCCTGCGGCATCTGCGGCTCCGACCTACATTTCGCCGCGCACGGCGCACAGGTGCTGGAAATGACCGACCGGGTGGCCGGCGGCAAGGGCGGCATGCACGTCGACCTGAGCCACGACATCTTCATGGGCCACGAGTTCAGCGCCGAGGTGCTCGAGGCCGGGCCCGATACCGAAACCCACCCGCCGGGAACGCTGGTCACCTCCCTTCCGATACTGCTGTCCGCCAAGGGCATTGAGCCCATCGTCTACAGCAACAGCACCATCGGCGGCTACGCCGAACGCATGCTGCTCTCGGCGCCGCTGCTGCTGCCCGTCCCCAACGGCCTGGACTTCAAACATGCCGCCCTGACCGAACCCATGGCGGTCGGGCTGCACGCCGTCAACAAGTCGAACATCGCCCCCGGCGAGACCGCCCTGGTAATCGGATGCGGCCCGATCGGCATCGCCATCATCGCGGCGCTGCGGGCTCGTGGCGTCGAAAACATTGTGGGGTCTGACTTTTCGCCGAAGCGCCGGGAACTCGCCACCGCCATGGGCGCGCATCAGACGCTGGACGCGGCGCAGGGCTCGCCGTTCGACTCCGTCAAACCCGCCGTGGTGTTCGAGGCGGTCGGAGTGCCCGGGGTGATCGACGACGTCCTGCTTCGGGCGCGGTCCGGCACCCGCCTGGTGGTCGCGGGCGTGTGCATGCAGCCCGACACCGTGCATCCCTTCTTCGCGATCGCCAAAGAGATCAACGTCCAGTTCGTGCTCGCCTATACTCCGGAAGAATTCACCGATTCGCTTCGGGCCCTGGCCGACGGTGACATCGACGTGAGCCCGCTGATCACGGGGGAGGTCGGCCTGGACGGGGTCGGCGCCGCCTTTGACGACCTCGCCGACCCCGAGCGACACTGCAAGGTTTTGGTCACCCCTTAGCCGCTAAGCCCAACTCGATCCGACGGCGCTGTCGGTGCCCGCCATGTTGCTGCCGGCGGTTTGCACGTTCTGCCCGTGGGCGTTGGCCTGCTCGTAGATCACCTGGAAGTTGCGGCCCAACTGAATGATGAACTCCTGGCACGCCGCCGAACCGGCACCGCCCCAAAAGTCCCCGGCGGCAAGCACATCGCGGACGATGGCCTGGTGCTCGGCCTCCAAAGACGCGGCTTGCGCGCGGATCAAGGCACCGTGGGCGTCGACATCGCCGAACTGGTAGTTGATGGTCATCGTTGTACGTCTCCTGTTTGTAGGGTGGGCTAGCTGCCCAGGATCTGCTGCGAGGCCTGCTCTTGCTGCTCGTAGTTGTTCGCGTCGCGGACCAGTCCGTCGCGCACACCGTGGAGCATGTTGACGATGTTGCGGAAGGCCTGGTTGACCTGACCCATGGTGTCGTACGACGTCGCCTGCGCCTGACCGCTCCAGCCCGAACCCGCGATGTTCATCGAGGACGCCCACATCTTGCGAGCCTCGTCCTCAACGGTCTGGGCGTGCACCTCAAAGCGGCCCGCCATCGCCCGCATCTCGTGCGGGTCGGTCATGAATCGTGCTGTCATTGCTTGTCTCCTTCGAAAACGGTTGTCAGTTATGGATTTTGGTCAATGATGCGTCGAGTTTTTTCTCCCTTCCGTCATCCGACCAGCTGCGGCAATACGCTGACGCGAGCCGGCACCGCGGCGCCGAATCCGCGCATCTCCATGCCGCCAACCTGCCCCGCCGGGATGCCGCGCGGGGCCACCATCGGCGCGCCGGCACCGGCCAAGGGCGCGGCGGCGGGGGCAGCGGCCTCCGGGGCCGCCGCGGGCCAGCTCGCCGGCACCGACAAACGTCCGACAGGAGCCGCCTGGCCCATGGCCGCGGACGGCATCAGCCGCGCGGGCGCGAGCATTTCCGGCGCGGTCATCGCCGGCCGGAAGGGTGCGAGATGCTCCATCGCGGGCATCGCCGGCCGGACGACCGCCGGTGCGCGCACGGCGGTGCTGAGACCCGCGCCGGATGTCGTCATCCCGCTCAGTCCCGACGCCCCAGCCCCTCCCCCTTGTCCGAACGGCGTTCCGAGCAAGCTGGTGAAGCCGCTGATCGCCGACGGGAAGCCGCCGACCAACGACGACGCCGACGAATTGAGCGATGACGGCAGCCCCATGGCCGCCTGAGTGGCCGCGCCCTGCATGTTGGCTGCGCCCGCGGCGGCGGCTCCGGCCGCCGCTCCGGCGGGATTGGTGGTTGGCGGCGCGACCGCCATCGGCGCCAACATGGCCGCCGCCGCCGAGGACCCCGCGTAGGCGTACATGGCAACGGCGTCCTGTGCCCACATCTGGCCGTACTGCGCCTCGGTAGCCGCGATTGCCGCCGCGTTTTGGCCCAGGAAGTTGGTCGCCACCAGCATCATCAGCAAGCCGCGGTTCGCGGCAATCATCGGCGGCGGCACGGTGGCCGCAAACGCCGCCTCGTGCGCGGCCGCGGCCGCGGCGGCTTGCATCCCCGCCTGCTCGGCCTGTGCGGCGGTGGCGTGCATCCAGGCCACGTAGGGAGCGGCGGCGGCGGCCATCGCCGCCGACGACGGACCCTGCCAGCCGGCATCGGTCAGATCCACGATCGCGGTCCCGTACGCCGTCGCGGCCGAACGCAGCTCGGCCGCCAGACCCTCCCAGGCCATCGCCGCCGCGAGCAGGGACGCGGGCCCTGGCCCCGCGTACATCAGGCCGGAATTGACCTCCGGGGGCATTGCACCGAAATCCATCACAACATTCCTTTCTTGCTAACCCAGCGCCGGCAGTGGCTTCGGGCCGGCGAACGCTTTGACCACCGGCTCCGCGTGGACGATGTGCTCGGCCGGCAGGTGCGCGGGCAGCACCTTCTCGGCGGGCAGGGCGGCCGCGAACTGGGCTGGCGCGGTCGGCGCCAGCTCTGCGGGCGAGATGTACCGCGGCGCCACGTCGCGGGTGACCTGCTCGGCGGGCGCCGGTTGCGCCGGTGCCACGTGCTCGACGTGTTGGGCGGGCGCCATACGGGCGGGCGGCGCGAGGCGCTCGGCGGCGGGGGCGGCCGGGTGGGCGCCATAGTGGCCGCGCGCGTACGGCGCCTGGTGGCGGCCGTAATTGGCTGCCCCATAACCGTTGTAACCGCCGTGCTGCGATGTCATGTGGCCGCCGTAGCCGCCGCCGCGCCACCCCGGGGTCGTGGGCGCTGCTGCGGTGGCCGGCCGCGCGGGCCCCGTGGGTGTCACGCGGTTGGGTGCGGCGGGCGTCACGCGACTGGGCAGGGCCGGTGACGTGCGAGCGGGTCCGGCCGGCACCATGCGGGCGGGCGCGGCGGGGACGAGGTGGCCGCCGGCGGCTTGCGTCGCATTGGCGGCTTCGGTGGCCTCGTACGAATCGGCGCTTTGTGCCAGGGTCCTGACGAACTGCTCGTGGATCATGCTGGCCTCGGCGCTGATCGCCTGATACTGCTGGCCGTAGCCCGCGAAGGCGGCCGCGGTCATCGCCGAGACTTCGTCGGCCGCCGCCGGGACGACGCCCGTAATCGCGAATGCGGCCGTCGAGTTGGCCGCGGTCACCGCCGAGCCGATCGACTGCAGCTGGCCGACCGCGGCTGACAGCAACAGCGGTTGCGTGGTCAGGAACGACATGTGTCTTCTCCTCGTGGAATGCCTGAATCTGGGTAATCCCGTCGTGCTTGCGGACACTATGTCATATTTTTGGAATAGATGTCTAGGTTTAGGGACAGATTTCTTGTGTTCGTCATCAGACTCGCAGGTGGAGACACTTTGCCCGGCTTTCGGCACCGCGTTACTCTGGACGGATGCCACGCACCAACGCCGCAGGATGGGGGCTGAGGCGCCTGCTCGAGGCGACGCTCAACCGCGACATCACCGTCGAGCAGTTGCGCGACGCCTGCGGCGTCACCAAGGGGCGCTGGTACGGAGCGGCCGGGCGCGCCAACGCCGACGACTTCCCCGACGCCGAGGAGGCCAGGCGCGCCGCGCACGCGTTCGGACTCAGCGCCACCTGGCTGCAGATAGAACTGGGCCTGATCACGCCCGAAGATGTGCACGCGGTGCTGGGTGATGGCGAGTCGCCGGATCCGTTCCGGGTTACCACCCGCCAGCGGGTGCTGATGCCCAATCCGACGGCGGAGGGCCCCAGCAGCTGAACCGGCTGGTCCGGCTTTGACTTAACCGCCGGCCGGGGGCGAAGCGATAACGGTGGGCTTGAAACCGTATCGGGGGGCGACAAAGTGCGCCGCGCCGCGCCCGGTCCCACTGACGGGCATCATCGGCACCCCGCCCACCGCATTCGCCGCCGGCTCTACGGACGACGCGGCGGTGAGGCCATTGAGCGCCACGGTGACGGGCGGACCCGCCGGGGCCGCGCCGGCCCACGCCGCCGGCACCGACAAGCCACCGACCGACGAGGCCTTCCCGACGGCTCCACCGATCGCGCCAATCGCGCCCGCGCCCGGCACGGCCGCGGGCAAAACCGCTTCCGCGGCCTTGGCGGCGCCCTCGGTGGCCGACTTCGCGGCCGGCATCATGCCCTGGGCGATACTTTGGATGTCTTTGAACGAGGTGGTGAAAAGCCTTGTGGGCGAGATCAATCGGATGAACGCATCGAAGGGCGTGCTGGCGTCCAGCGTCTGCGAACCGGTCAGCCCCTCCAACAGATCACCCAACGGACCACTCACCACGAGCCCGTCGCCCTCGGGGTTCAGGCTGATCCCACCGAGGCTGATACCGGCGGGATTGTTCGGCACCCCGGCCAGCGACGACAGCGTTTGAGGCACGGTGTCGAGCCCTTGCGCGCTGCCATTGCCGGCCGCCCGGGCCACCGCGGCGGCCTGACCGGCGGCCCCGGCCGGATTGGTGGTGGGGGCCGCCGGGTCGAACGGCGCCAACGTCGCCGCCTCGGCCGAGCTCCCGGCATATCCGTACATGGCCGCCGCGTCCTGCGCCCACATCTCGCCGTACTGCGCCTCGGTGGCCGCGATCGCGGCGGTGTTCTGGCCGAGGACGTTCGTCGCCAACAGTTCCAGCAGCAACGCGCGATTCGCCGCGATCACCGGCGGAGGCACCGTTTCGGCGAACGCCGCCTCATAGGCACCCACGGCGGCCGCGGCTTGAGCGGCGGCCTGCTCCGCCCGCCCCGCCGTGCCGCGAAGCCAGGCCACCTGTGGCACGGCCGCCGCCAGCATGGCCGACGCCGCCGCCCCCTGCCACGGCCCGTCGTCAAGTCCCGCGACCACCGACCCGTAGGAGGATGCCGCGGCATCCAACTCGGCGGCGAGTGCGTCCCAGGCCGCAGCGGCGGCCAGCAGCGGCCCCGAGCCGGGTCCCGAATACATCAGCGCGGAGTTGATCTCCGGCGGCAACTGCGCGAAATCCAGCATCTCCCCGCCTAACCGACGGCGGCGGTGTTGGCGATCTCCGTGGCGGCGTACGAACCCGCGCTGATGCGCAGCGTGGTCGCCAACTGCTCACGAACCGTCGCGGCCTGGGCGCTGATCTCCTGGAAGAGCTTGGCGTGCCAAGAGAACTGCGCCGCGGTCAACAGCGACACCACATCGGCGGCCGCGGGAGCCACCCCGGTGGTCGGAACGGCCGCCGCCGAATTGACCTCCCGCACAGCCGTATTGATGCTGTGCAGGTCGCCGGCGGCCGAATGCAGCATGTCCGGCTGGGCCATCAGATAAGACACGTCCCCTCCTAAAAACTCGATTCAGATCAACAGCTTTCAGACGCCTGGACACGTTAGGGAGTCGCATCCCGGGACGACAGGCCCGCGGCCGCATCTTCACCACCGATTCGATGACTGTTCACTTAGCTGGCCGAGAATGCTGGATCATTTGGATTTTCGATGAAAGAGATTGCAAACCAATATGGTTGGGACATATATGCACATATATGTCGGCCGCTGATGGGCGCGTCGCACGTTTGCCGGCGGGCCTGGGATGGTTAAACGTATTGCCACACAACGCAATTCGATTCTGCGACCGAGCCGCAGTGGTCAGCCCGTAGCATCGGCGCACCCCGAGCGGCTAGGGTGCCACTCATGCCGGTCGCAAAGAATGCCCCGAGGTTCTCCCGCAAGTTGATCGCCGTGGCCGTCGCCGGCTTGGCCGCCACCACCGTGTCGGCGTGCGATTCCGCACCCTCAGCGCCCGCGCCCGGGGTGCACCCCCGTCAGGTCACCGTCCTCGGGTCCGGCCAGGTCCAGGGCGTCCCGGACACCCTGACCGCGGACGTCGGGATCGAATTCACCGCACCCGACGTGACCTCGGCGATGAACCAGACCAACGATCGCCAGCAAGCGGTCATCAATGCTCTGGTCGGCGCCGGCGTCGACCACAAAGACATCAGCACCACCGAGGTCACGCTGCAGCCGCAATTCAGCAATCCCGAGCCCAACGGCGCCGCCACGATCACCGGATACCGCGCGACCAACGCCGTCACCGTCAAGATCCACCCGCCCGACGCCGCGTCCCGGATGCTGGCGCTCATCGTCGGCACCGGCGGCGACGCCACCCGGATCAAGTCGGTCAGCTACTCGATCGCCGACGACTCGCAGCTGGTCAAGGACGCCCGCGCGCGGGCCTTCAACGACGCCAAGAGCCGGGCCGAACAGTACGCCCAGCTGTCCGGGCTCCGGCTGGGACGGGTGCTGTCGATCTCGGAGGCGTCGGAACCGGCGACAGGCGGGCCGCCGGCGCCCCCGAGGGCGATGCCGAGCGCGGTCCCGCTGGAACCCGGCCAGCAGACCGTGAGCTTTTCGGTGACCGCGGTGTGGGAGCTGGACTAGGGCTACTGCTGGTAGACCCGGGGGTCCAGGGTGCCGATGTACGACAGGTCGCGGTAGCGCTCGTCGTAGTCCAGGCCGTAGCCGACGACGAAGTCGTTCGGGATGTCGAAGCCCACGTAGGCGATTTCGACGTTCGCGCCCTTCGCGTCGGGCTTGCGCAGCAGCGTGCACACGCGCAGCGAACGCGGATGGCGGCTGGTGAGGTTGCGCAGCAGCCACGACAGGGTCAGGCCGGAGTCGACGACGTCCTCGACGATCAGCACGTCGCGGCCCTGGATGTCGCGGTCCAAGTCCTTGAGGATCCGCACCACCCCCGACGACGACGTCGAGGACCCGTAGGAGCTGACCGCCATGAACTCGAACTGGGTGGGCACCGGGATCGCCCGCGCCAGGTCGGTGACAAAGATCACAGCGCCCTTGAGCACGGTGATCAGCAGCAGATCCTGGCCGGTCTCGGTCATCACGTTGCCGTAGTGCCCGCCGATCTCCTCGCCGAGTTCGGCGATGCGCGCCTGGATCTGCTCGGCGGTGAGCAGCACCGACTTGATGTCCCCCGGATACAGCTCCACGGGCTGGGCGGGGGTGATCGCCGAGGAGATCTGGGCCACGCCCACAGAGTGCCACGCCAACGGCCGAATAACCAACGGCGACCCCGGTATTGCGCCTACCGGACGGGTTCGCGCCACAGCGTCAGAACACCGTCGCGCCGCCCCGCGATCAACCGCTCGGCCCGCAGCGCGGATCCGACCGCCACCCCGCCCTGCCCGCGCCAGGCGGTGACGAGCGCGTCGACACCGCGGATCTGCTTGTCGGTCAGGCCTGTTGCGCCACCGGCCAGGAGCCAGCCGCGGATCACCCGGCGCCGAACCGGGGCGGCCAGCGCCTCCAGCGCCTGCGCCCGCAGGCCCGCACCCTCCTTGGCCCCCGGCAGCGCCTGGGCGGCCAGGGTGTCGATCAGCTCGGTGTCCTCGCGCAGCGCGGTCGCCGTGCGGGCCAGCGCCTCGGCCACGCCCCCGCCCAGCACGTCCTCCAGCAGCGGCAGCACCTCCAGGCGCAGCCGGGACCGGGTGAAGCGGCGGTCGGTGTTGTGCGGATCCTGCCAAGGGGTCAGGCCCAGCTCGCGGCAGGCGGCGTGCGTCACGGCCCGGCGCACGCCCAACAACGGCCGGCCCCATGGCGAGTCGTACGGCCGCATGCCGGCGATCGACCGCACGCCCGACCCCCGGCCCAGCCCCAGCAGGACCGTCTCGGCCTGGTCGTCGAGCGTATGGCCGAGCAGCACCGGCCCGTCGTGGTAGGCGCTCAAGGCGGCATAGCGGGCGGCGCGGGCGGCGGCCTCGGGGCCGCCCTCGTTGCCGACGTGCACGCGAACCACTTGTGCGGCAACGCATCCCAACGTGACGGCTTGCTCGCGGGCGGTTTCGGCGATCGCGGCCGACTCGGGTTGCAGGCCGTGATCGACGATCACCGCGGTGGTCGGCCGCAGCTGCGCCGCCACCGCGGTGAGCGCGAGGGAATCGGGTCCGCCCGACAGCGCCACGCCCCATCGCTCGACGGTGGCGACGTGGGTCTCGATGAACGCCTCGACAGCCGCGCGCAGCTGCCCTACAGCACCCTGTCGATCCATCGCTGAGGTTCTTCGATCTCGTCAGGCAGGGGCAGCGTCTCGGGCCCGGTCCAGATGGCGTTGAACCGCTCCATTCCGACCCGCCCCACCACATGGTCGACGAACGCCTTGCCCCGGGTGTACTGGCTGAGTTTGGCGTCGAGGCCCAGTAACGCGCGCAGCAGCCGCTGCAACGGCGGCTGTTTGCGGTTGCGGCGCTCGTCGAATCGACGGCGGATGGTGGTCACCGACGGCACCACCATCGGCCCGACGGCGTCCATCACGTGGTCGGCGTGGCCCTCCAGCAGCGTGCCGAGCACCAGCAGCCGATCGAGGGCCTGACGCTGCGGCTCGGACTGCACCGCCCGCACCAAGCCGACAATGCCCGACGAGTTGCCGTCCGCCGACCCGTCGCCGCGGTTGCGGACGTACTCCGCGAGCCGGCTCGCCACCTGCGCGATGTCTTCGCCGGCGTCCCGCGTCAGCAGGGCCAGGGACTCAGACATGTAGTCGGACAGCCACCGGTTGGCGGTGAACTGCACCCGGTGGGTCACCTCGTGCAGGCAGACCCACAGCCGGAAGTCGGAGGGCTGGACCCGCAGCTGCCGCTCGACCGCGATCACGTTCGGGTACACCAGCAGCAGGCTTCCCTCGTTGGAGGCGTCCAGGCCCCTCGCGAACGGGTCGTACTGGCCGAGGATGCCCGACGACACGAACGCCAGCACGGCCCCCGTCTGCGCGCCGGTGACGCGGCCGGTGAAGAAGCCCCGCGGCTTCTCGGCCCCCTTCATCATCACGCGCATCGACTCGGCCGCCGCGCCGATCCACTCCGGCCGGTCGACGATGCGGGCCGGCGGCACGGCGCCCTCGGTGACCAGGCCGGTGACCTCGCGCACCGGCGGTTCGGCCTTCGCGGCCGAGCGGCTGAGCTCGTCGATCACCTGGCGCCGCGTGTAGTCGCTCGCAGCCGGACCCGGGCGGGCCAGCCGTTGGCCGACGGTGGCGGCGAATCCCCAGTCGACCGCGGTACCGAGCGTCAGCTCCGAGGGCGGGCTCATGCGCACCCGCAGGACCACAGCTTGGTGGCCAGCGCGTCCATCACGTTGCGGCCATTCGGCCCCGCGGCGTTGGAGATGAAGGCGAACGTGAGGACCCGTCCGCTGCGGTCGGTGAGCACCCCGGCCAGGGCGTTGACCGCGGTCAGCGATCCGGTCTTGGCCCGCAACCAGCCGGCCGGCCCCTGGTTGGATGCCGCGTCGGTGAAACGGTCGGCCAGCGTCCCGCTGCCGGCCGCGATCGGCAGCAGGTCCAGCAGCGCCCGCAGCGTCGGCTGGTCGGGTCCGGCGGCGGCCTGCAGCACACCGTCGAGCGTCTTGGCGGTCAACCGGTCGTCCACCGAAAGACCGCTGGAATCCATCAGCGTGGCGCCGCCGGTGTCGACGTGCGCGGTGCTCAACCGGTTGGTCACCGCGTCGGCCGCACCGGCGAAGCTGCGCGGCCGGTTGATGGCGGCCGCCACCTCGCGGGCGATGCATTCGGCCATCACGTTGTCGGAGTGGTCCATCATCTCCGACAACCGCTGGACCAGCGGCGCCGACTGCACGACGGCCAGCTGCCGCGCGCCAGACGGCGCGGTCGCGATCGTCACCGCGGCGGGATCCAGGCCGAGCGCCTTGGCCAGCTCCCGCCCGGCATCCAGCGCCGGGGTGCGGGACCGTCGGGAGTTGACCGTGGTCGGCTGGATGCGCCCGGCGTCGATCATCACCGACTCGATCGGCGCGATGTCGCCGTTGTCGACGTCGGCCGCATCCCAGCCCTGGGCCATCGTCGGCCCGCTGAACGCCGACGTGTCGACCTGCACGGCGGTCGGGGTCACGCCGCTGCGGCGGACCTGCTCGACGAGGTCGCTGATGCGGGCCGACCCGCGGTACCAGGTGTCCACACCGGGCGGCGCGGCCGACAGCACCGGGTCACCCGCACCGACCAGCACCACGGGCCCTTGGGCGTTCTGGCTGCCGGCCACCACTCGCGTGCTGATCCGGGCCTGATGGTCCAGGGTCAGCAGGGCCGCGGCCGCCGTCAACACCTTGTTGGTCGACGCCGGCACCAGCGGCATGTCGTCCGCCACCTGCCAAAGCTCTTTCCCCGTCATGGCGTCCGTGACCCGGGCGCCCAACCTGCCCAGGTTCGGATCGGCCGCCACGGCAGACAGCACGGCCGCCACTCCGGCGGGGTTGGGAGTCTCCGCGGAGTCGCTGACCGGGACCATTCCCGGCTTGACCGTCGGCGCGTGCGGAGGCGGTATCGGCGCGTGCGAGCTGTTGCCGCCGTGGCCCGCCGAGGTGAAAAACGTCGCCGCCGCCACCACTGCGGCAACGAACGCCAGCACCGCCAACCCAACGAACACCTGGGTGGATTTTTGCCAGCGAGTGGGACCCATCGCTCTCCTGACTGTCTCCGACCCATTCTGCCGAATCCGGCGCACCGGGCTCGACTAGGGTGATCCCCGACGCGACGGGACCACCGCGAAACGCCCAGATCTAAGGAGCGCACAGTGCAATTCGATGTGACCATCGAGATCCTGAAAGGCCAGCGGAACAAGTATGAGATCGACCACGAGACCGGACGGGTGCGTCTGGACCGCTACCTGTACACCTCGATGGGCTACCCGACCGACTACGGCTTCATCGAGGACACCCTCGGCGAAGACGGCGACCCGCTGGACGCGATGGTGTTGCTGCCGCAGTCGGTCTTTCCCGGAGTCATCGTCGAGGCGCGTCCGGTGGGCATGTTCCGGATGACCGACGAAAAGGGCGGCGACGACAAGGTGCTGTGCGTGCCCGCCGGCGACCACCGCTGGGACCAGGTCCAGGACATCGGCGACGTTCCGGAGTTCGAGCTGGACGTGATCAAGCACTTCTTCGTGCACTACAAGGACTTGGAGCCGGGCAAGTTTGTTAAGGCCGCCGACTGGGTCGGCCGCGCGGAGGCCGAGGCCGAGGTGCAGCGTTCGATCGAGCGGTTCAAGAAAGAGGGGCACTGACGCCCGCTGAGGTGCGGTGACGCTCACGGCGTAACCGCACGCCGATTTCCGGTGGCATCCTGGCGAGGTGACCCCGGTGTGGCATTTCGCCGCCAACTTCTGGTGGCTGGTTTTTCCGCTGGGCGGCGCGATCGGCGGCGGCCTTCGCGCCATTGCCGCCGCCAACGAGCGCCGGGCCGAGCGTCGGCTCGAACGGTATCGGCTGAAGCAGCAAGCCAAGATCGCGGTGGCCGAGGCCTCCGGCCGGGCGCGGACCAACCACGAGAGCGACCGACGAGAGCTCGCCAAACTCGTTGCGGCGCATGACGGCACCGACGGGCGGTGGCTCGAATACGAAGTCGACATCGCGCGACTGCTCGACTTCCCGATGATGACCGACATGCGCGCCCCGCTGACCGTCGCCTTTCACAAGGCCAAGCGGCACGCGGACCTGCTGCGGCCGGAACCGCCCGAGACCCTGCTCGGCGACCGGGACGCCTTGGCCGAATACCGCGACGCCGTTCACGAATACGTCAGCGCGTTCGAGATCGCCGAGGCCGAGGCGATTCGCCGGCGCCGCAGCGACTTCTCGGCGGACGAGCAACAACGGATGGCGCGGGCCCAGAGCCTGCTGCACCTGGCGCAGGACGACGCCGCCACCCGCGAGGAACGCCAGAATGCCTACGCGCGGGCGAGCAAGGAATTGGACGGCCTGATCGCGCTGCCGGCGCCCGCGCGGGTCAGCATCGAACGGCGCATCGCGGGCCAGATCGAGGCCTAGCCGGCCGGCGACGCGGCGGCCTTGGCCTGGCGCCGGTTGCGGAGCACGCTCCAGCTCAGCGCCGCCCCGATGAACACCACGCCCACCGAGGCGGTGATGGGGTCGGGGACCTCGAACCGCGGGTCGATCGACAGCAGCATGATCACCGCCAGCACACCGATCGCCCAGTGCGCGCCGTGTTCCAGGTACACGTACCGGTCCAGCGCATCCTGCTTCACCAGGAAGATCGTGATGGACCGCACGAACATCGACCCGATCAGCCCGAGACCCAGGGCGATGACGACGGGGTCCGAGGTGATCGCGAAGGCGCCGGTGACCCCGTCGAACGAGAAGGCGGCATCGAGCACCTCGAGATAGAGGAACAGGCTCAGGCCGGCCTTGCCGGCCGCCGTGCCGGCCGACACCGCGTCGATGTCCGGGGGCCGAAACGCCCGGCTCAGACCGTTGACCACCAGGTACGTCACCAGGCCGAGCAATCCGGCGGTGAGCACGGTCGCGCGCTCGCCGCCGGAGTGGGTCAGCCGCGTGCCGACGAGGATCAGCGCGACGCCGGTGACCGCCACCGGCACCTGGCCCAGCCGCCCGATGCGGGCGAACGGGATCTCGATCCACTTGAGCCACTTGATGTCTCGGTCGTGGAAGACGAAATCCAAGAACAGCATCAGCAGGAATGTGCCGCCGAACGCCGCGATCTGCGGATGCGCGGCGGTGATCAGCTTTTCATAGCTGGGCGAGCCGTCGGGGAATTCCAGCGCGCCGTGCGGCGGGGGGTTCAGCGCCAACTGCATCGCGCGGACCGGATCGAGGCCCGCGGTCACCCACACGATCACCAGCGGGAAGAGCAGCCGCATGCCGAAGACCGCGATCAGAATCCCGACGGTCAAGAACATCTGCCGCCAGAACGGGCTCATCTGCTTGAGGATCGCGGCGTTGATGATGGCGTTGTCGAACGACAGCGACACCTCGAGGGTGGCCAACACCAGCAGCAGGAAGAGGTCTTTTAGGCCGCCGTGGGCGTATCCGACCGCGAGGGCCGCCACGGAGACCAACAGCGAGATCCCGAATATGCGCAAGGCGGCCAAGGTCCTTTCCGACAGCCGCCCACGATAGCGAACGCCGCTCGCCGCCGCCGACCAGCGCCCACCGGCACCTACTATTTTCAAATTGTGGCGATGCCCGAAGTCGGCGGTACCCCAGCGTCGACCGGCGCCGGTCCGATCACGCGCGGCAGCGTGGCCCGGGTCGCCACCGCGACGGCGCTGACCGCCCTGTGCGGCTACGCGGTGATCTATCTGGCCGCCCGTGACCTGGCCCCGGGCGGCTTTTCGGTGTTCGGGGTGTTCTGGGGGGCGTTCGGCCTGGTCACCGGCGCCGCCTTCGGGCTGCTGCAGGAGACCACCCGGGAGGTCCGGTCGGCCCGCTACTCGGCGGCGCCGGCCGGCGACGAACCGCGAACCCACCCGCTGCGGGTCGCCATGCTGGTCGGTGTGGCCGCGGCCGTCGTCATCGGCGGGAGCTCGCCGCTGTGGAGCGGACGGGTGTTCGTCGAGGAGCGGTGGCTGTCGGTGGCGCTGCTGTCCGTCGGGCTGGCCGGGTTCTGCGTGCACGCCACCCTGTTGGGCATGCTGGCCGGCACCGACCGGTGGACCGGCTATGGGGCGTTGATGGCGACCGACGCCGTCATCCGGGTGGCGGTCGCCGCGGCCACCGTCCTGCTCGGCTGGCGGCTGGTCGGCTACCTGTGGGCCACGGTCGCGGGCGCGGTCGCGTGGGTGATCGTGCTGGCGGTCTCCCCGTCGGCCCGGGCCGCCGCCCAGGCGCTGACGCCCGGCGGCGTCCAGACCTTCCTGCGGGGAGCCGCCCATTCGATCACCGCCGCCGGCGCCAGCGCGGTCCTGGTGATGGGCTTTCCGGTGCTGCTGAAGCTGACCAGCAACGAGCTGGGGGCCGAGGGCGGGGTGATCATCCTGGCCGTGACGTTGACGCGGGCGCCGCTGCTGGTGCCGCTCACGGCCATGCAGGGCAACCTGATCGCGCATTTCGTCGACGCGCGCGGTGACCGGATTCGCGCCCTGGTCGCCCCGGCCGCGATCATCGCCGGCGTCGGCGCGGTCGGGGTGCTGGCGGCCGGGCTGGTGGGCCCCTGGTTGCTGCGGGCCGCGTTCGGGCCGCAGTACCACGCCAGCGGTGCGCTGCTGGCCTGGCTCACCGGGGCGGCGGTGGCGATCGCCATGCTGACGCTCACCGGCGCCGGGGCCGTCGCGGCCGCGCTGCACCGGGCTTACTCGCTGGGCTGGGTTTCAGCGACGGTGGCGTCGGGATTGCTGCTGTTGCTACCGCTGCCCCTGCCGGCCCGCACCGTGGTGGCCCTGCTGTGCGGACCCGTGGTCGGAATCGGCGTTCATCTGGCGGCGCTGGCGCGCGCCGGGCGCTCAGCCGGCTGATCCTGGCTAACCTTATGGGCTAGATGGTTACTGAACCCAGATACTCGGGCGCCTGGATCGTCATCCCCGCCTTCAACGAAGCCGCCG
The DNA here is from genome assembly GCF_001667595.1 of Mycobacterium sp. E2989. NCBI lineage: Bacteria > Bacillati > Actinomycetota > Actinomycetes > Mycobacteriales > Mycobacteriaceae > Mycobacterium > Mycobacterium sp. E2989. Next base: position 27,677 of record NZ_LZJX01000053.1, read on the forward strand.
TCATCGGCGAGGTGGTCGCCGACGTGCGCTCCGTGTTCGACAACGTCGTCTGCGTGGACGACGGCAGCGCCGACGACACCGGCGAGATCGCCCGCCGGGCCGGTGCGCACCTGGTGCGCCACCCGATCAATCTGGGGCAGGGGGCGGCCATCCAGACCGGCGTCGAGTACGCGCGCAAACAGCCTGGGGCGCAGGTGTTCGCCACGTTCGACGGGGACGGGCAGCACCGGGTCAAGGATCTGGCCGCGATGATCGACCGGCTGTGCGCGGAGGACGTCGACGTCGTGATCGGCACGCGGTTCGGCGCGCACGGCGGGACCCGACCGCCGTTCGTGAAGCGGGTGGTGCTGCAGACCGCCGCGCGGCTGAGCCGCCGCGGTCGCCGACTTGGCTTGACCGACACCAACAATGGGCTGCGGGTGTTCAACAAGAAGGTCGCCGACGGGCTGGACATCACCATGAGCGGCATGAGCCACGCCAACGAGTTCATCATGCTGGTCGCCGAAAACCATTGGCGCATCGTCGAACAACCGGTCGAGGTGCTCTACACCGATTACTCGAAGTCGAAGGGGCAGCCGCTGCTCAACGGCGTCAACATCATCTTCGACGGGTTCCTGCGAGGGAGGGCTTCACGATGAACTGGATCCAGGTGCTGCTGATCGGCTCGATCGTCGCGCTGCTGGTCTACCTGCTGCGGTCGCGGCGGAACGCGCGCTCGCGGGCCTGGGTCAAGGTCGGCTACGTCGTCTTCGTGCTGGCCGGGATCTACGCCGTGGTCCGGCCCGACGACACGACCGTCGTCGCGCACTGGTTCGGGGTGCGCCGCGGCACCGACCTGATGCTCTACGCGCTGATCATGGCGTTCTGCTTCACCACCATGAGCACCTACATGCGGTTCAAGGACCTGGAACTGCGCTACGCGCGGCTGGCCCGGGCGGTCGCGCTCGAGGGCGCCGAGGAGCCCGACGCTCCGCACTCTGCGTCGAACGTGTAGCCCAACCTGCCCGCGCGCCGCGGCTGAGTGTGCGCTGACGGCATTGCGGGTGTACCCACGGCGGAATTTCTGCGAATTCCCCGCCCTAGACGCACACTCGAAGCCGCGGCAGACGGCGCGGGGTCAGACCGTCCGCGCGCCGCGGAAGTACTCGACCGTGCGGCGCACGCCGTCGTCGAGCCCGACCCGCGGCCGCCACCCCAAAACCCGCTCCGCCAAACCGATGTCGAGGCAGGACCGCCTCAGGTCGCCGAGCCGCGGCGGCGCGAACTCCGGATCGTCGGGCCCGCCGACGGCCGCCGCCACCGCCGAATGCAGCTGCCGGTCCGAGGTTTCGATGCCGGTGCCGATGTTGAAGCGCTGCCCACCGCCCGCCTCCCCCGCGGCCTTGACGAAGGCGTCCACCACGTCGTCGACGAACACGTAGTCGCGGGTGTTGCCGCCGTCGCCGAACACCCGGGTGGGCTTACCCGACAGCAGCGCCTGGGCGAAGATCGCCACCACGCCGGCCTCGCCGTGCGGGTCCTGGCGGGGGCCGTAGACGTTCGCCGGCGCGATGTGCGAGCAGTCCAGGCCGTACAGGTGGCGGAAGGTGTTCAGGTAGATCTCCCCGGCCACCTTCCCCGCGGCATACGGCGACGCCGGGTCGGTCGGCACGGTCTCGGGCGTCGGATATTGGGGCGGGGTGCCGTAGATGGAGCCGCCGGACGAGGTGTGCACGACCTTGCGCACCCCCGCCAGCCGCGCCGCCTCGGCCAGGCGCACGGTGCCGATGACGTTGACCGAGGCGTCGAATTGCGGGTCGGCCACCGAGTGCCGCACGTCGATCTGGGCCGCCAGGTGGAACACCACCTCGGGCCGGTGCTCGTCGAGGATGGCCTGCAGGTCGGCGGTGACGATGTCCGCCTCGACGAAGACGAACGCCGGGTTGTCGGCCAGGTGCTCGAGGTTGCTCGCGCGGCCGCTGGCGAAGTTGTCCAGCCCCACCACCGCGTGGCCGTCGGCCAACAGGCGGTCGACTAGCGTCGACCCGATGAATCCGGCTGCCCCGGTGACCAGTGCGCGCACCGGCCCACCATACATAGCGGCCGTGGCCATCGCGCTGATCGCCGTCCAGCTGGGAATACGCGCGGCGCTGGCGTTCGGGGGCTACTTCTATTGGGACGACCTGATCCTGATCGGCAAGGCCGGCACCCACAACTTGCTGTCGCCCGCGTACCTGTTCGACGACCACGACGGCCACGTCATGCCGGGTGCTTTTCTGGTCGGCGGGGCCATCATCCGGCTGGCCCCGCTGAATTGGACCGGCCCGGCAATCAGCCTGTTGGTGCTGCAGCTGCTGGCCTCGCTGGCGCTGCTGCGGGCGTTGCACGTCATCCTCGGCTGGCGGCCGGTGCTGTTGCTCCCGCTGACGTTCGCGTTGTTCACGCCGCTGGCCGTGCCGGGCTTCGCCTGGTGGGCCGCGGCGCTGAACTCGCTGCCGATGCTGGCCGCGCTGGCCTGGGTGTGCGGCGACGCCGTCCAGCTGGTGCGCACCGGCGACCGGCGTTACGCGCTGACCGGGACGCTGGTCTACTTCGGCGGGCTGCTGTTCTTCGAAAAGGCCGCGGTGATCCCGTTCGTCGCGTTCGCGGTGGCCGCGCTGCTGCGCCACGTCCAGGGTGATCGGGCGGCGCTGCGGACGGTGTGGCGGGCCGGGCTGCGGCTGTGGATCCCGGCCCTGACGGTGACGGCGGGCTGGATCGCGCTGTATGTGGCCGTGGTGAACCAGCGACGGTGGAGCACCGACCTGGCGATGACGGCGGACCTGCTGGCGCGGTCGGTCACGCACGGCATCGTCCCCGGGTTGGCCGGGGGTCCTTGGCACTGGGACCGGTGGGCGCCGGCCTCGCCGTGGGCCACCCCGCCGCCGGCGGTGATGGCGCTGGGCTGGCTGGTGCTGGCCGGCGCGCTGGCGGTCTCCTTGGTGCGCAAGCGGCGCATCGCGCCGGTGTGGCTGACCGCGGCCGGCTATGCCGTCGCCTGCCAGGTGCCGATCTATTTGATGCGCTCGTCGAAGCAGACCGCGCTGGAACTGGCCCAAACCCTGCGCTATTTCCCGGATCTCGTCTTCGTGCTGGCGCTGCTGGCCGCCGTGGCGTTCTGCGCGCCGAACCGGCCCGCGGGGCCGCGCTGGCTGGACGCCTCCCCCAGACGTGCCGTGGTGACGCTGGGTTTGGCGGTGTCGTTCGTGGCCAGCAGCCTCTATTCGACGGCCACGTTCTTGACCAGCTGGCGGGACAATCCGGCCCAGCCCTACCTGCAGAACGCGCGGGCGGGTTTGGCCGCGGCGAACGCCGCCGCCGCGGCGCCGCTGCTGGATCAGGAGGTCGACCCGATGGTGCTGCAGCGGGTGGCGGCACCCGAGAACCTCGCCAGCCACATGTTCGCCCTGCTGCGGGACAGGCCCGAATTCGCCCCGGCCACAACGCAATTGCGCATGCTGGACAGCGCGGGTCGGCTGGTCAAGGCGCGGGTGACCTGGGTGCGGACCATCGCGCCGGGACCCATGCCGCAATGCGGGTACTTCGCACAACCGGACAAGCCGGCGCGGTTGGTGCTCGACGGGCCGCTGTTGCCCGCCGACTGGACCGTCGAAATCAACTACCTGGCCAACAGCGACGGAACGATGACGCTGTCGCTGACGCAGGGACCCGACGTCAAGGTCCCCGTCCACCCCGGGCTCAACCGCGTCTTCGCCCGGCTGCCCGGCGCGGGGGACGCGATCACCGTGCGGGCCAACACCACCGCGCTGGCGTTGTGCATCGCCTCGGGTCCGGTGGGCTTCCTGGCGCCGGCCTAGCCGGCTTCGCGCGTCATGCCGGCGTGACGGCGGGCGGCGACGGTCACGCTGGCGCGACGTTCGGTGCGGAAAGTGTGAAACTGTGGAGCCGCCTAGGAGAATCGAACTCCTGACCTATTCATTACGAGTGAATCGCTCTACCGACTGAGCTAAGGCGGCACGGCGGCACGAGTCTACGGCAGGCCGGGTGGCCCGCCAAAGTCCGGGCAATCAATCCCGCAGCTCCTGGCCGAAGGTGGCCACCATGGCGTCGACGGCGAACTTGGGCTTGACGTTGATCGCCAGCGCCTCGCGGCACTCCAGCACCGCCTCGATGCAGCGCAGCAGCCGCTGCGGCGGCGCGTGCGCGGCCAGTGCGGACACCCGCTCGGCCATGTCCGGGTGGTTGGGGCGCACCGACCCCGCCTCCGCCGAGACCATGAGCGCATCGCGGAAATAGGTCGCCAGGTCGATCAGCGCCCGGTCCAGGGCGTCGCGGGAGGCCCGAGTCTGGCGCGACTTCTGGCGCCGTTCGAGGTCTTTCATCGCGCCGGTGGCACCCCGCAGCGCCCCGGCGGTGCCCTTGCCGGTGCCGCCGGCGCCCAGGGCCGTCCGCAGCTCCTCGGTCTCGGCCTCGGCGCGGTCCGCGGTGAGCACCACCGCCTCGGTTTCGGCCGCGGCCACCAGCTCCTCGGCGGCGGCATAGGCCCGCGACGGCGTCGCGGCGTCGCGGACCAGGGCCAGCGCCCGCTCGCGGCGCGCCCGCGCCTCGGCGTCGGTCGCCAGCCGCCGCGCCCGGCCCACGTGGCCGCCGCTGACCGACGCCGCCCAGTTCGCGGTCTCGGGGGTCAGGCCGTCGCTGTCGATCAGCACGCGCGCGATCGCCTCGGTCGGCGGGGTGACGAGCGCGACGTGCCGGCAGCGGGAACGCAGCGTGATGGCGATGTCCTCGGGGTCCACCGACGGCGCGCACAGCAGGAACACCGTCGACGGCGGCGGCTCCTCGACGACCTTGAGCAGCGCGTTGGCCGCGCCCTCGGTCAGCCGGTCGGCGTCCTCGATCACCACGATCTGGCGATGCCCGGTGGCCGGGCGCCGCGACGCGATCTGCACGATGCCGCGCATCTCGTCGACGCCGATGGACAGCCCCTCGGGCACCACCCGGCGCACGTCGGCGTGGGTGCCGGCCATCGTCGTGGTGCACGCCCGGCATTGCCCGCACCCGGGTTCCCCAGGTGAGGTGCACTGCAGCGCGGCCGCGAAGCACAGCGCCGCGACCGATCGGCCCGACCCCGGCGGACCCGTGATCAGCCACGCATGTGTCATAGTCCCGGCGCCCGCATCGCTGTGAACCACGTCACCGCGGGCCGCCCTGGCGGCCGCGAGCAGCTCGGCCGTCACCACGTCCTGGCCTACCAGCCGCGTAAACACCCCGGACATCACCGGCAACATTAGCCACCCCCGCCGACATATACCGATCGGCCACCGGATCGCGACAATCCCGTTACATTTCCCCCCTTTTCGGCCGGTCGGGCGCCGCAGTGGGATGGTTGGAAGTTTCCGAAGAGTCACTGCCGACCGATACGGTGGGATCGTGGCAACACCGGCAGCACTGCCCGGGCGGATCAGCGGATTCGTCCGGTGGGTGGTGCGCACCCCGTGGCCACTGTTCTCGCTGAGCATGCTGCAGGCCGACATCATCGGCGCCCTCTTCGTGCTCGGCTTCCTGCGCTACGCCCTGCCCCCCGAGGACCGCATCCAGCTGCAGGACCTGCCCGTGCTCAACCTGGCCCTGTTCGGGACGGCCCTGGTGGTGCTGTTCCTGGCCGGCTGGATGGTCAACCTGAAGCTGCTGATGCCGGTCTTCCGCTGGCAGCGCCGCGACAACCTGCTCGCCGAGGCGGACCCGGCCGCCACCGAGCTGGCCCGCAGCCGCGCGCTGCGGATGCCGTTCTACCGCACGCTGATCAGCATGGTGGCCTGGTGCATCGGCGGCGTGGTGTTCATCATCGCCAGCTGGTCGGTCGCCCGGTTCGCCGCGCCGGTCGTGGCCGTCGCGACCGGGCTCGGCGCCGCGGCGACCGCCATCATCGGCTACCTGCAGTCCGAGCGGGTGCTGCGGCCGGTGGCCGTGGCGGCCCTGCGCAGCGGCGTGCCCGAGAACGTTCAGGCGCCCGGCGTCATCCTGCGCCAGATCCTGACGTGGATGCTGTCCACCGCCGTGCCGGTGCTCGCGATCGTGCTGGCCGTGATGGCGGACAAGGCGTCCCTGCTGCACGCCACCCCGGAGAAGCTGTTCACCCCCATCCTGTTGCTGGCGCTGGCGGCGCTGGGCATCGGCTTCGTCAGCACCCTGCTGGTGGCCATGTCGATCGCCGACCCGCTGCGGCAGCTGCGCTGGGCGCTGTCGGAGGTGCAGCGCGGAAACTACAACGCGCACATGCAGATCTACGACGCCAGCGAGCTGGGCCTGCTGCAGGCGGGCTTCAACGACATGGTGCGTGACCTGTCCGAGCGGCAGCGGCTGCGCGACCTGTTCGGCCGCTACGTGGGTGAGGACGTGGCCCGCCGGGCGCTGGAGCGCGGCACCGAGCTGGGTGGTCAGGAGCGCCACGTCGCCGTCCTGTTCGTCGACCTGGTCGGCTCCACCAAGCTCGCGGCGACGCGACCGCCCGCCGAGGTGGTCCACCTGCTGAACGAGTTCTTCCGGGTGGTGGTCGAAACCGTGGGCCGGCACGGCGGTTTCGTGAACAAGTTCCAGGGCGACGCGGCGCTGGCCATCTTCGGCGCGCCGATCGAACACCCCGACGCTTCGGGCGGCGCGCTCGCCGCGGCCCGCGAGCTGCACGACGAGCTGCTCCCGGTGATCGGCTCGGCGGAGTTCGGGATCGGGGTGTCGGCGGGCAGGGCGATCGCCGGGCACATCGGCGCGCAGGCCCGCTTCGAGTACACGGTCATCGGCGACCCGGTCAACGAGGCCGCCCGGCTGACCGAGCTGGCCAAACTCGAGCCCGGCCACGTGCTGGCGTCGGCGATCGCGGTCAGCGGCGCGCTGGACGCCGAGGCCCTGTGCTGGGATGTCGGCGAGGTCGTCGAATTGCGCGGGCGCACCGCGCCCACCCAGCTGGCCCGGCCCGTGCATCTGGCCGGATCCCCGGAGCCCCAGCAATCCCAGCCCGTGCGGGCGCCCGAGGAGGTGCCCAGCGAGGCGATCGGCCCGGGCTTCTAGGCCGGGCTAGTTGCGCTTGGCGGCCTTCTTGGCCGGGGCCTTCTTGCGGGCGGACTTCTTCGCCGGACGCTTCACCGGGCCGCGCGCCCGACGGTCGGCCAGCAGTTCGGCGGCGCGTTCGTCGGTGATCGACAGGACGTCGTCGCCCTTGCGCAGGCTCGCGTTGGTCTCGCCGTCGGTGACGTACGGCCCGAACCGGCCGTCCTTGATCACCATCGGCTTGCCGGTCGCCGGGTCGGTGCCCAGCTCGCGCAACGGCGGCGCGGCCGCGGCCTGCCTGCCGCGGCGTTTGGGCTCCGCGTAGATCTTCAGCGCCTCGTCCAGCGTGATCTCGAAGATCTGGTCCTCGGTGGACAGCGAGCGAGAATCGGTGCCGCGCTTCAGGTATGGGCCGTAACGACCGTTCTGCGCGGTGATCTCCTCGCCGGTCTGCGGGTCCACGCCGACCACCCGGGGCAGCGACAGCAGCTTCAGCGCGTCGGAGAGGGTGACCGTTTGCAGGTCCATGCTGCGCAGCAGCGAGCCGGTGCGCGGCTTGGGGCCGGTCGGCTTCTTGCCCTTCTTCGCCGGGGCGCCGCCGTCCTCCTCGCCGGGGGGTTCGGGCAGAATCTCGGTCACGTACGGCCCGTACCGGCCGTCCTTGGCGACGATCTCGCGCCCCGTTTCCGGGTCGACCCCCAACGTGCGGCCCTCTTGCGGCGTGGCGAACAGCTGCTCGGCCACCTCCAACGTCAGCTCGTCGGGCGTCAGCGAGTCGTTGAGGTTGGCGCGCTGAGGCTTTGGCTCGCCGTCATCGCCAGCGACCATGCGTTCCAGGTAAGGCCCGTTCTTGCCCACCCGGACGTACACGGGCCGACCCTGCTCGTCGTCAAACAGCTTGATGGAGTTGACTTCTCGCGCGTCGATGCCTTCGAGGTTGACGCCGACGAGCTTCTTCAGGCCGCCGGAGCGGGCCACCGAATCGGCCACGCCGTGTTCGCCGCCGAAGTAGAAGCGGTTGAGCCAGTCGGTGCGCCGCTCCTGCCCCGACGCGATCGCGTCGAGCTCGTCCTCCATCGCGGCGGTGAAGTCGTAATCGACCAGCCGGCCGAAATGCTGCTCCAGCAAACCGGTTACGGCGAACGCGACCCAGGACGGCACGAGGGCGCTGCCCTTCTTGTGCACGTAGCCGCGGTCCTGGATGGTCTTGATGATCGACGAGTAGGTCGACGGGCGGCCGATGCCCAGCTCCTCGAGCGCCTTGACCAGCGACGCCTCGGTGTAGCGCGCCGGCGGGTTGGTGGCGTGGCCGTCGGGCGTGAGCTCGATCGCGTCCAGCCGCTGGCCCTGCGTCAGCTGCGGCAGCCGGCTCTCGGCGTCGTCGGCCTCACCGCCCGCCAATTCGTCGACGGTTTCCACGTAGGCCTTCAGGAAGCCGGCGAAGGTGATGGTGCGGCCGCTGGCCGAGAACAGGACGTCGCGCCCGCCCGACTGGCCGCCGATCCGCAGGCTCAGCGTGGTGCCGCGCGCGTCGGCCATCTGCGAGGCCACCGTGCGCTGCCAGATCAGCTCGTAGAGCCGGAACTCGTCGCCGTCGAGCTCGCGGCGCACCGCGTCGGGAGTGGCGAACGTCTCACCGGCGGGCCGGATGGCCTCGTGCGCCTCCTGCGCGTTCTTCACCTTGCGGGTGTACTGGCGCGGCGACGGCGAGACGTATTCCTCGCCGTAGAGCTGACGCGCCTGCGTGCGGGCGGCGTTGATGGCCGACTGCGACAGCGTCGTCGAGTCGGTACGCATATAGGTGATGTAGCCGTTCTCGTAGAGCCGCTGCGCGATGCTCATGGTGCGCTCCGAGGAGAACCGCAGCTTGCGGCCGGCCTCCTGCTGCAGCGTCGACGTCATGAACGGCGCGTAGGGCCGGCGGGTGTAGGGCTTCTCCTCCACCGAGGCGACGGCCAGCTGGGCCCCGCGCAGCCCGGTGGCCAGCTCCGTGGCCTGGGCCTCGTCCAGGACGATAACCTCGTCGGCTTTGCGCAGCTGGCCCAGCGAGTCGAAATCGCGGCCCGTCGCCACGCGCAGGCCGTCGACGCCGGCCAGCCGGGCGGTGAACGTGGGCGGGGAGGCCTGTGGGTCGGACACGCTGGCGTCCAGCCGGGCCAGGATGTCCCAGTAGGAGGCGCTGCGGAACGCCATGCGGTCGCGTTCGCGCTGCACGATGATGCGCGTGGCCACCGACTGGACGCGGCCCGCGGACAGCTTGGGCGCGACCTTCTTCCACAGCACCGGGCTGACCTCGTAGCCGTACAGCCGGTCCAGGATGCGGCGGGTCTCCTGCGCGTCGACCAGGTCGATGTCCAGGTCACGAGGGTTTTCGGCGGCCTCGAGGATGGCCGGTTCGGTGATCTCGTGGAACACCATCCGCTTGACCGGGATGTTCGGCTTCAGGGTTTCCAGCAGGTGCCAGGCGATGGCTTCGCCCTCGCGGTCACCATCCGTGGCGAGATAGAGCTCGTCGACGCCCTTCAGCAGGCCCTTGAGTTCGCTGACCGTGCTCTTTTTCTCCGGGCTGATGATGTAGAGCGGTTCGAAGTCGTGGTCGACGTTGACGCCCAGCCGGGCCCACGGCTCCGACTTGTACTTGGCCGGCACGTCGGCGGCGGCGCGGGGCAGGTCGCGGATGTGGCCGCGGGAGGATTCGACGATGTAGTTGGAGCCCAGGTAGCCGGCCAGTTTGCGCGCCTTGGTAGGCGACTCGACGATGACGAGTCGCCTACGGCTCCCAGTCCGGCCGCTTTCGCGGTCCGTGAGATTCGGGTCGGCCAACTACGCTTACGCTCCATCCTTGATCTGGGCCCCACTGCGGGGCCGCCCCGCAGAAGAATGACAGGCCGGCGTCAGAAATTCCGGGGAAATTCAGATACGCCAGCGTTCCTTCGCCTTCGGGCATCTGACAATTTCGCACCCTTGACCGCGACTGCGCAAACCGGCCGCCGCAGCCGCAAATGTTTTCCCGCGGTTATACCCGCGGCCAGACCGATGTCGCGTCAACGCCGTCCGGCGCGTCGCCCACGTTCTCTACCAGGCGCGATAGCCGACGGCGGCCGCTGATCCGAAGCGCCGGCCGCCCGCCGCGGGTGCCGATCAATGTCGGGGCGATTCCGACCCGCATCAAAGCCGACGCCAGCGGGGAATGGGTGTCGGGCGCGTGGGGATCCAGGCCCAACAGGTAATGGTCGCCCTCGGGGTGACCGGCCGCCAGTGTCCACGCCCGCAATTCGCGGGGTCCGGGCAGCCAGCGCGGCGGCACGGTCTTCACCGCGCCGCGCGTCCATTCGGCGGCCAAACCGACCAAGGACGCCGTGACCGCGGTCCGCACCAGCGGGGTGTCCTCGTCGGTGCGACCGATCTCGGGTTCCAGCCCCGCCTCGCGGATCATCTCGGCCAGCGCCTCGGCGCGCCACGGCTGATCCACCACCACGGACAGCCGCGCGCCCTGCGCCTCGGGACCGCCGACCATCACGATTTGGCCGGAAGCCGCCAGCACCCCGGACAGATCGGCGACCGCGGGCGGCACCGACTCCGCTGTGAAGAAGGAAAGCTGGCTCACGCCAACGACAGTAGGCCAGGTCTACCATCCGCGTCTTGAACCAACCGGCGCGGCGAGGAGTTTCGCGAGCTTAGCCGCAATACGAAAACCCCCCGGCGGGCCCGCTGGGCGGGACTGCACGGGGGGTCCGTTGAGAGTCGGCTCGTCCGTTAGACGGAGCGGACTCCGGTGGCCTGGGGGCCCTTAGGGCTGTGGCCGATTTCGAACTCGACCTTCTGGTTTTCTTCGAGGGTGCGGAAGCCCGAACCCTGGATCTCCGTGTAGTGGACAAACACGTCAGCGGAGCCGTCTTCGGGGGCAATGAACCCGAAGCCCTTCTCCGCGTTGAACCACTTCACAGTTCCCTGTGGCATCTCTCGATCTTTCCTTTTCTTCTGGGTGCGGGGCATCGCTTTTCGATGCCCCGGGCCTGGTACGACCGCCATACCTCGCTCAGTCGCCGGAACTTCACCCGACCGATTAACCTCGCAGGAACCGCGGCCGCAACGATAGATCCTGCGAAGTTTTGACACGAACACAGAAGCTGCGACCGCAAATAGTCAACCATGTTCATCGCTTCGGCGACAGACTTGCGTCCCCCAGGCGTGTAAGGAGGGTGTGAACTTGGCGAGTTTCGGCAGCGAGCTGCTCGCCGCCGCGCTCGCCGGTACCGCCCCCGACGAGCACCCGCTGCGCCACGTCGCCGAGCTGCCGCCGCGAAGCGGCCGGCCGCACAATTGGCCAGCGTGGGCCGAGCCCGACGTGGTGCGCGCCTTCACCGACCGCGGCGTCGGTTCCCCCTGGTCACACCAGTCGGCGGCCGCGGAACTGGCACACGCCGGCCGGCACGTGGTGGTGAGCACCGGGACCGCGTCGGGCAAGTCGTTGGCCTATCAGCTGCCCGTCCTCAACGCGCTGGCCACCGACCCGCGCGCCCGCGTGCTCTACCTGTCCCCGACGAAGGCGCTGGGCCACGACCAATTGCGCGCCGCGCACGCGTTGACGGCCGCCATCCCGCGGTGCCAGGACGTGGCTCCCACCGCCTATGACGGCGACAGCCCCCCGGAAGTCCGCCGCTTCGCGCGGGAGCGGTCCCGCTGGTTGTTTTCCAATCCCGACATGATCCACCTGTCGATCTTGCGCAACCATGCCCGCTGGGCCGTGCTGCTGCGGGGCCTTCGGTTCGTGATCGTCGACGAATGCCATTACTACCGCGGAGTTTTCGGATCCAACGTGGCGATGGTGCTGCGCCGGTTGCTGCGGCTGTGCGCGCGCTACTCTTCGGCGCCCACGGTGATCTTCGCCAGCGCGACGACCGATGCACCGGGCGCGACGGCCGCCGAGCTGATCGGGCTTCCGGTCGAGGAGGTCACGGAGGACGGATCGCCACAGGGCGCCCGGACGGTGGCGCTGTGGGAGCCGGCGCTGCGGGCGGATCTGCTCGGCGAGAACGGCGCGCCGGTGCGCCGTTCCGCCGGCGCGGAGGCGGCGCGGGTGATGGCGGACCTGGTCGCCGAGGGAGCGCAAACGCTGACGTTCGTCCGGTCGCGCCGCGCCGCGGAGTTGACCGCGCTGGGCACCCAGGCCCGGCTGGACGAGATCGCCCCGGATCTTTCCGGCAAGGTGGCGTCGTACCGGGCCGGCTATCTCGCCGAGGACCGGACGGCGCTCGAGCGCGCCCTCGCCGAGGGACGGCTGCGCGGCCTGGCCACCACGAATGCCCTGGAGCTGGGCGTCGACATCGCGGGGCTGGACGCCGTGGTGCTCGCCGGGTTCCCCGGGACGGTCGCCTCGTTCTGGCAGCAGGCCGGCCGCTCGGGCCGCCGCGGGCAGGGGGCGTTGGTGGTGCTGATCGCCCGCGACGACCCGCTGGACACGTTTCTGGTGCACAACCCGGCCGCGCTGCTGGGCAAGCCCGTGGAGCGGGTGGTGATCGACCCGGCCAACCCTTACATCCTGGGGCCCCAATTACTATGCGCCGCAACCGAAATGCCGCTCGACGACGCCGAGGTGCGTGACTTCGGCGCCATCGAGGTGGCCGACGGCCTGGTCGACGACGGGCTGCTGCGGCGCCGCAACGGCAAGTACTTTCCCGCGGCCGGCCTCGAACCGCATGGGGCGGTGGACATCCGGGGCTCGGCAGGCGGCCAGATCGTCATCGTCGAGGCCGACACCGGGCGGTTGTTGGGCAGCACCGGTATCGGTCAGGCCCCGGCGTCGGTGCACCCGGGCGCCGTCTACCTGCATCAGGGCGAAAGCTACGTCGTCGACTCGCTGGACCTCGAGGACGCGATCGCGTTCGTGCACGCCGAGGACCCCGGTTACGCGACGTTTGCGCGGGAGATCACCGACATCGCCGTCACCGGCACCGGGGAGCGCAAGCAGTTCGGACCGGTCACCCTGGGCCTGGTGCCGGTGACCGTCACCCACCAGGTGGTGGGCTATCTGCGCCGCCGGCTGTCCGGGGAGGTGATCGACTTCATCGAGTTGGACATGCCCGAACACACGCTGGCGACCACCGCGGTGATGTACACCATCACCGAGGATGCGTTGGCGCGCACGGGGATTGACGCACCGCGGATCCCGGGTTCGCTGCACGCCGCCGAGCACGCCGCGATCGGCCTGCTGCCGCTGGTGGCCAGCTGCGATCGTGGCGACATCGGCGGCCTGTCCACCGCCGTGGGACCGGACCCGGCGGGGCTGCCCAGCGTCTTCGTGTACGACGGCTATCCGGGGGGAGCCGGTTTCGCCGAACGGGGCTATCGCAAGGTGAGTACGTGGTTGGGCGCGACCGCCGCCGCCATCGAGTCATGTGAATGCCCACGCGGGTGCCCGTCGTGCGTGCAATCACCCAAGTGCGGCAACGGCAACGACCCACTCGACAAGGCGGGCGCGGTGCGCGTGCTGCGGTTGGTCCTCGCGGAGCTGGCCCGCGCGTGAGCAACGACGCGGATGACGACCGGCCCCTCGACGGCCGACCCCACGAATACGCCCGGTGCCGTACGTGCCGATCGCATTAACTGCTGCTCAAGAAACGATGGCGGGCTGTGGCGCGGGCCAACCAACTCATCGGTGAGCGGTCGTCGGCCCCGCCGCGCGGGCGCAGCAGCAAACTACCAGGGCCGCGGCGGCATGGCAACCATGCCCGCGCGCCGATGAGCCCGAAGGCTTTGCCGCAGAGCGCGATAGCGCATTTCCAGAGCCGGACCGAGACGGCCGGCGGACCCGAGGTCCCGAGAACCCGCCGCCCCGCCGTAAAATCGGGCGCATGGCCCACGACTGGTTGCTCGTGGAGACGCTGGGGGGCGAGCCCACCGTGGTGGCGCAGGGACGTCAACTGAAGAACCTCGTCCCCATCACCACGTTCATGCGCCGTAGCCCCTATCTGGCCGCGGTGCGGACGGCGATCGCCGAAACCGTACAGACCGGGCAGAGCCTGACGAGCATCACGCCCAAGCGCGACCGCGTGATTCGCACCGAGCCGGTGGTGATGTCGGACGGCTTCATCCACGGCGTGCACGTGTGGACCGGACCCGCCGACGTCGAACCGCCCGAGCGGCCGACCCCGGGACCCCTGAAGTGGGACCTGACCCAGGGCGTCGCCACCGACACCCGGGAGTCGTTGACCAACAGCGGAAAGAATCCCGAGGTGGAGGTCACTTTCGGCAGGGCCTTCGCCGAAGACCTGCCGTCGCGCGAGCTCAACCCCAACGAAACCAAGGTTCTTGCCATGGCCGTTAAGGCCAAGCCCGACCAAACCATTTGCAGCACTTGGGATCTCACTGACTGGCAGGGCACTCCCATGCGGATCGGTTTCGTGGCGCGCACCGGCCTGGAGGAGGGTCCCGACGGCCGCGACCACCTGATCGCGCGGGCGATCAACTGGCGCGCCGAGCTCAAGGGCCCCCCGGTGTCGACCGATGATCTGGCGCAACGGATCCTGAGCGGACTGGCCCAGGCCGGCGTCCACCGCGCGCTGATCGACCTGAAGAACTGGGCGCTGCTGAAATGGCTGGACGAACCCTGCACCTTCTACGACTGGCGGGGCAGCGAGACCGGCAAGCCGAAGGTCCACCCCGACGACCAGCACCTGGTGGCGTCGATGACCGAGGAATTCGCCCGGGGCGCCACCAGCCGGGTGTTGCGAATGCCCGCCGTCGACGATGGGTGGGTGCCGGTGCACGTCACCGTCAACCGGGTGGAGCTCGAACCGGACACCTACGCCGGGCTGGTCTCGCTGCGGTTGCCGTCCGATGAGGAGCTCGCCGCCGCCGGGCGGCCGGACGGCGACCCGGCGGCCTAGCCACGAACCGGCCCCGCCCGCGCGGCGGCACCGGCCGCACCACCGAAGACCGGCACCCGGACGGTGACGACGACGTCGAGGTCCTCCACCACGCAACCGGCGTCGCGGGCCCGCATCCGGTGTGCGACCGCCGTCGCGCGGGCGCAGGCCGCTTCGGGCCCGGCCGGCAGCCGGGCGGCCGCGGCCAGCGCGGCCAGATCGGCGGCCGCCTGCGCGCGATGCCGCGCCACCACCACCGCACCGAGGTACGCCCCGGCCCCCGTAACGGACAGCAGCACCGCCACCATCCAGGCCGCGACCAGGGTGGCCGCGCCCCGATCATCCCGAGGGCTCGGCCACCGAAACAGCCTTGGCCACAATCTCGATCGCCGGCAACAACTTGGAGTGCGCGACCACGGTGGCCACCACGAACTCACCGTCGCGGTGCACCTCGACGCGCGCCCCGCCGGGGGCGACGCGGCGGGCGACGCCCACCGCCGAGCCCTCGTCCCCGCGGGCGGCCAGGCGGGCGGCCTCCCGGGCGGCGTCCACGCAGCGCACCTGCATCGACACAGCCGTGATGCCGGCCAGACACAGCACCAGCACGACGACGAGCGTGGCGATGCCCAGCGCGGCCTCGACGGTGGCGGCACCGGCACTGCCGGCTAGGCCTTGGTGTTGAGCGCGCGGCCGATGATGTTGGTCAGCGCCGACACGATGGAGTCGCCGGTCACGACGGTGTACAGGATCGCCCCGAAGGCGGCCGCCGCCACGGTGCCGATGGCGTACTCGACCGTGGACATGCCCGACTCGTCCGACGCCAACACCGTCGCC